>URNY01000157.1 GCA_900549375.1 uncultured Bacteroidales bacterium
ACTTTCGTTCTTGAACTTTCCCTGTATCTTTCTCAACCGGACACCCTCTGAAGGTGTCCCGCTGCTTGTCTTGGTAGCAAAATGTCATTGTTCTAATCGCATTCGGAACGAATTCCCGATCAAAACCGTTCGGTCGTCGGCTGCATCGTTTTTCCCGATTGCGGTTGCAAAGTTATAGCAAAATTCAGCGCCGTGCAAATATTTCTACAACAAAATTCGAGACAAAATGTTTATCCATTGATAAAGCTTTGATAATTAAGATAATCAAAATATGTTAAAATCTATTTCGAAATGTTAACGGAATTTTGCCCGCAAATATTTGCTGTAACTTTATCTCAAATTTTTTAATTTTGCATCAGCATATCCGGCTGGCGTCTCAATGAGACTAATGGGACTAATGTGCCTAATAGCATTAGCAGACCCAATCGCTCTCCCATTAGTCCCATTAGTCCCATTAGCCCCATTAAAAAGATAGTATGAGCAATTACATCAAAAATAGAGCGAATTCATTCAAATATGCCTGGCAGGGAATCGTGGCGCTTTTCGCCCATGAGCCAAATGCCCGGATCCATCTTTCCGCAGCCATGCTTGTAGTGCTTGTAGGCTCATTGCTGGAACTCACCTCCGGCGAATGGTGCGCCATCGCGCTGAGCATCGGAGGCGTCTTTATGGCCGAAGCCTTCAACACTGCAATCGAGAAGTTGTGCGACAAAGTGTCGCCCGAGCGTGATCCGCTGATAAAGACAACAAAAGATGTGGCCGCCGGCGCCGTACTCCTATTTGTGCTTGGAGCCGTCGCCGTCGGCCTTATTATCTTTATACCGAAAATCAAATACCTGCTGGCTGACCTCTGATACTTTACCTCTGAGATCAGATACCAACTTAAAATTCCATAGAGGCGTAGAAGCCGAGGCAGTGGTCGCCACAAACCGGTGCTATCTGAAGGTTATGCTTCCGCGCGAATGGCCGCGTGAAGATATAGGCGCTCCCCGCACCAATGGCTCCCCCGGCAAGCACATCCCACCAATGATGTTTCTTGGAGAAAACGCGGCCCCAGCCTACATAAGCCGACAAAGCATAGGCGGGACCTCCCACGGCCCAGCCATAACGGCGCTGCAGAAAAGCGGCCGTCGCAAAGCTTACCGCTGTATGGCCCGAAGGAAATGAGTGCATATCAGATCCATCCGGGCGACGCTCCTTTACGGTATATTTGAGAATCATCGTAACCGCCGCGGTAGCAGCCGCAGTCTCTACGCCTTGCAGCAAACCTTTCCAGTCTTTCTGGATGAGGACGCCCGTAAGCGCTGCCGCAGGCAGTGCGATAGCTATGACATCCGTCGACGTCGCCACCCCCTTCTGCGCCTTTGTCGCTTCAAACGGCCATTCTACAATCGCATTCTGTGCGTTTCCCGGAATAGCGACAATCGCCATCATAACCACCGCCACCAAATACTTAATTGCCCTCATCGCGAAGCTCATTCAAAATTCAAAATTCAACATTCAAAATTCAACATTCAAAATTCAAAATTATTCCAGATCCCATTCAAAAGAGAACTGGTCTACCCACAGCACAGCCCCGTTGCCACCGGTGAAATAATCACCATACTTCGAAGTGGCGGCCGTGATCTGCAGGTATGTCGGCACCTTCGACGTGTCGCGATATTTGATATCTATCACGAACTCACGCCAGCTGTCCATGGTGCCGCTATACTGCATAGCGCCATAGCCGATCACGTAAGCGGCCGACGGGTCGAAAAGATTGCGGTTTCGCGGATTGGTGCGAATCTGATAAGGAGCGGTCCAGTCGGTGAGTGCCACATAAACGGTGCATGTGTCCGGCTCACCTTTAATTGATGCGAATTCCGTGGAGACATAATCAATCGGCGCCGTCCGGTATTTGAAGAAACCGCGCAGACGAGTGGGCCGTAGAGTCCACGGTCGGCCGAAATCAAGAATACCGTTGGTGCCGTCGACCTTGTCGAAGCGTCCGGTAAAGATTGAGCCCGCTCCAAGCTTACCGATGCCGGCTATACCCACAAATTTGGTGGTAAGCTGTGCCGAAAGGCCTGAGCCTGTAGGAGTGTCGGTGGAGGATACCGACAGATTCTGACCAAGAGTCGATGAACCGGTGTTGCCGGTATCCCAGAACTGATCACCACCCTCTGCATAGGGGAAGATAATCTTACCGATCTGACACCAGTTCTCGAAATCACCGTCGGGAATATCAGCCGTGGCTTGAGTTTTGACTTTCACGATATTGCCGGTGTCGGAACCGGAAACGGCCCTCACTTCATACTCCGTCAGGGGACGCAGATGAGGTATGGAGCAGGAGAAAGCACCCTGAGTCTGCGTTATGCGCGAGTCCGGCACATCGATCCAGTCAGTGGAACCGGCCTCACGATATTGGAAACCGTTTTTGGCATCCGACGGTCCCTCGCCATAAGCCCACACCACCTCGCTCCATGCATCGACACGGGTTGTATTGACAATCAACTCGGAGAGTTCCACATAAATCGTCCAGATAGAGACACGTCCATGGCATTCCACCTCCACGCGCAAAGGATATAACAGATCGATTTTTCCCGGTTCGAGAGCCGGAGTGGTCGTAGTGATTCCTGCCGGGCCGAGTTTCGCGGAAAGCAGAGTGAGATTACGAAGATCCGTCCCCTCCGGCATCGTCACTATTACGCGGTGGCCTATCGGGTCGACAACGCTCTCCCCCAACTGTCCCTCAATGGAGAAATAGCGTTCTATATTCTGAATGGCACTTATTTCCCAGTCATAATCATAGAAACAATGGAGCGTGACGGATATCGGGTTGGTAAGATCATAGGTGCCGGTTGCCAGATCGGGAGTGGATTCCGCACCCGGCGATATTGCATATTCCGAGAAACTCACATTCTGAATATCCACAGTCTCGTCGAGCGTAACCACTGCAGTCATTGCGGTGGAATCAATCTTCGCAGCCTCGAGTTCACCCTCGGCGGCTAATTTCAGGATATTCTGCTGGATCCTCGGATACGGTATGTCGTTCTTTATGCATCCCGCAAGGAATGCCGACATGGCCGACACCGCGAGCAGGGATAAAAAGGCTCGATATATTCTGTGTGATTTCATTTTTTAGATTCTGTTCCTTAAATATGTATGCCGAGACCGAAATTAATGTTGAAGATATTGAATCGGAAATTGGCTCCGGAAGTCACGCGGTTCCCGAGATCCTTGCCATTCTCTGTCTGGTTCTCATTGCGTAGATAAAAACCGAACACCCCGAACGAGAGATTGAACGAAACATTCTTCATGATGAAAACACATACACCGGGTGAGAAATTGAGCGCCGCCTCCATATAGGTGGTGTGGGTTGTGAGCGGTTCTCCCGCATAGGGGCGTCTTAAATCGGAATTGCCGGAAGAGAAGGCCAGCTCAACCTCGTTGAAAACGCCGAAGCGTCCGCGGCGTGCGATACCGATATATTGGCGACACATCAGCGCGGCCGTATAGCTCTCATTGCGATACATGATATCCTGAAGATTGAAGTTCATATCCTCGTCGATATCAACCTTGAAAGAGCCGATGTTACCTTTGATCGACGTATAACCGAAACGCATGCCCACCGACAGATTGTTGCGCAGGAAATACATCATGTAAGGCTTGATGGAGAAGGCGTGAACCCCGAGGTCGATATCCGTCAGAAGGCCGAACACCTCCATATTGTCGGTCGAGAACTCTCCATAGGAAGCCGTCAGACCGAAACTCCATTGTCCGCGGGGTATGAAGAGATAATTGGAAAGTCCGCGGTCGTAGCGTCCGAGGTTGCGGGTCTTGAGCTGCATCGGCACGGTGTCGCCGTTCCATATCACCCGCTCGGAGGAATCGATCTTCCGCTCGTCATCCACAACCTTCGAATGCCCCTTCAGAATCTTCAGCACATCGTCCTGCAACGAATCGGGCACAAAGATATATTTGCCGTCGGGGATGCGGCGCGTTGCGCTGTCACTCTTTTCGGCGCCCATAAGCCCCGGCGCGCACAGGGCCAGAAGGGCTATAACTATATTTGCTGCTTTCATCATAGATAGAACGACACGCCGAAAGTGATTGAAAAGAGATTGATACGGAAATTGGCCGACTTCGACTTGCGCCGCGCCACATATATACGGTCGGTAAGCGTCTTGGTGCTCGTATAGCTGAAACCGAGCACTCCGACATTCACCTCAATCGCCGAATAATTGCTAAGGAAGATTGCCAGACCCGGCACGAGGCCGACGTCAAGCGAGAAATTTGTCTCATAGGCGCCTGTCAGATCCTCTCCCCTCCCTTTGGTTATCTTCGACTGGCCGCCTCCGAGTTCCAGTTGCACTTCACTGAAAAAACCGAATCGTTTCGAATGGCCGATAGAGAAATAATTGCGAAGGAAGGCCGTGGCATAATAGTTATGGGCGAGAGAATAGAGATATTCAGAGCCGTAGCTTGTCTCCGAATCGAGGACTATATCAGCCTTCTCGAGTTTTGTCAGCGACCGCTTATAGGCGAACTTCAAGCCCGCCGCCATATCGTTATGGAACGTATAGGCGAGCATCGGCGAAATGCGGAAACTATAGGTATCTCCCGTGATTCCCTGAAGGATCAGGAACTGATAATTGTTCTGGTTCGACTGTGTATAGGAAACCGACACGCCGGTGATCCACTGACCCTTTGGCACGAACACCACCGTTTCTATATCGCGCTCGAAAGGCTCGACAACTTCGGCTGCCCGTAGAGAATCTACCATTGCCGGAGTTATATGGAGGGTATCTTCTAACGCAGTTTGACCCTGCGCGCCCGCGGCGCACAGAGTCAAAACCATTGTAAATAATATTTCACGAGTTCTCTTACTGCTCATAAACAAGTTCAAAATCATCGAGATACATCACCGATCCGGGGCCTCCGCTGAAGTAATCGCCGAACTTCGAGGCCGAGCATACGATAATGAGATATTTCGCGCCTGTGGTCTTTGCCTTCTCATAATATTCGAAGGGGATATCCACCTGTTCGAGAGCTCCGTCCGGACCGAAAGCGGTGTCAAACGTCCTCTCACCATATGCAAGGATGCAGGCATCGTCCTTATTGAAGAGTTTCGCTGCTTTTTTCGTCTCTATCGAAACCGGTTCGGTCGACAAGGCAACATAAATCTGTGCCTGGTCGGAGACCCCGTTGCCGATATAGCTGCTATTGGCGCCTTCGCCCGATCCGGGTGCCGGACGATAGTTGACATGTACGCGCATTTTTGTGGGGTGGCTTCCGTCATATTCCCGGCCGAAGCTCAGGACTCCGTCGGTGCCGTCGGTCTTGACGTATGTACCGGCGAAGAGGTTACCTGCCGCGAACTTGTTGAATCCTAACATACCGCATAATTTCGAAGTGAGTTTGGCGCTATAGGTGCCGCTCTTCACCATATCCGTGGATTTCTCCGTCAGCACGTTGTTTGCCGCTGCGGCTCCCGCATTTCCGGAATCCCAGAACGTTCGTTCTCCGGTTCCCGGGAATCCGATTTCCTTGCCTTTGGCAAGACTCATATCGGACGTACCGATGTATGTTCCCCACTCCTCCATCGAGGCATTAGGTATGGAGAATACTCCCTCGGTGGTGAATCTCTGGATCTCGCACTGATCATAACCTGCGGCATACGCCTGGTATTCGTAGGTTGTGGAAGGTTCGAGTCCGGTGATAGTTACGGTATAAGGGATGTTTGAAGCTCTTGTCATACCCGACGCGCGGG
>URNY01000158.1 GCA_900549375.1 uncultured Bacteroidales bacterium
CTTCTACTTATCAGAAAGTTGGACTCACTGCTTTATGGTTTAGCGGACAGTAATAAATATAATCATGAAATTTCTGAAATTAGCAGTTTTAACCGCGGCTGCGGTCGGCTTTACGGCGTCTGCCCAACAGGCTGCCGCTCCCGCCGATACGCTCAGACTCTCACGAGAGAAATGCGTGGAAATCGCCCTTCAGGACAACCCCACAATCCGCGTGGCGGATCTCGAGGTGAAACGTATGGACTATTCTAAAAAGGAGATTCAGGCTGCCCTATTCCCCGCCATCGACTTCTCGCTGGCTTATCAAAGGACTATCGAATTGCAGCAGATGAACATGAACTTCGGAGGAGAGTCCACAAAGATCAAAATGGGTATGGACAACAACTGGAACACCGGTTTCACCGTCACCATGCCGCTTGTAAACGCCACCCTCTGGAAATCGATCAAAATCAGCGACACACAGATCCTCAACACGCTCGAGCAGGCTCGCGCCTCGCGCCTCGACATGGTAAACAACGTGAATCAGGCTTACTATAGCCTTCTTCTCGCCATTGCCTCGCGCGAAGTGATACGCCAGAACTATGAGATAGCAAAACTGAATGCCGACATATATCAGAAACAGTTCGAGCAGGGCACCGCTTCAGAATACGATGTGCTCCGCTCTTCAGTACAGGTAAAAAATGTAGAGCCGGAACTCCTTCAGGCCGATATCGCCGTGAAGCAATGCTCGCTGCAATTGAAAGTGCTCATGGGAATGGATGCCGCCGTAGAGATAATGCCCGACATCACTCTCGAGCAGATGCAGAAAGATATGTTCGGCGTGACGGCCAATATCAACCGTTCGATTGCCGACAACTCCTCGCTCCGCTCTCTCGACATCCAGACCAATCTCTCACGTCAGAACGTCACGCTCAAGAAATTCGCATGGATTCCCTCCATCGGAGTTTCATACAATATGAACTGGAACTCCATGAGCAACGGCAACGCCATAAAGAACCAGCAATTCAATCCCTACAGCAATGTTGCCCTCTCCCTCTCGGTGCCCATCTTTTCGGGCGGCTCGAAATATTACGGCGTCAAGCAGGCGCAGGTGCAGCTCAAGGAGATGGAATTCCAGAGAGAGAATCTGGTGAACGCCCTCAACATGCAGGTTGACCTCGCCATCGATAATATCAACCGCCAGGTGCGCCAGATCGCCACAAGCGAGGAGGGCGTGAAGCAGGCTGCCAAGGCCTACGACATCATGCAGAAAAGCTTCGAGATCGGAGCGGCAAGCTATCTCGACTTGCGCGACAGCGAACTTGCCAACACTCAGGCCCAGCTCGCATGGCTCCAGTCTATCTATAATTATCTCGTGTCGACAAGCGAGCTCGACCTGCTCCTCGGTCGCGACTACGCCGGCACATCTTCCGTAACACGATAAAACTACCTTCGTAATGAATAAGATATTGCTTACTTCTGTCTCCGCGGCCCTGATTCTCGCCGCTTCCTGTTCCGGAGACAAGTCGAATGAAAAAGATTCAAAAAAAGAGGAAACTCCCGTCGTAAAGATTGAACAGGTCAACGACCGGGAAGTCAACCAGATCGGCAATTACACAGCTACTGTCGAGCCGGAACTCATCAACAATATCTCCTCTTCGGCTCCAAACCGCATCCGTCAGATCCTTGTAGATGAAGGCATGCGCGTTTCGGCAGGCCAGAAACTCGTAGTGATGGACGACGTGAACACCTCAAGCTACGAGCTTCAGGTCGACAACGCCAAGGCCAACCTCCGCAATGTGGAGGTGAACTACAACCGCGCTCTCGAGCTATTCAAAATCGGAGGTGGCACAAAACAGCAGGTGGATCAGATGGAGATCCAGCTCATCAATGCAAAAAACGCTCTCGCTTCGGCAGAGCGCACGCTCCGCAATGTGCGTGAGAACACGGTGCTCACCTCTCCTATCTCGGGAGTGGTGACTGCCCGCAATTACGACCCGGGCGACATGACCGGCAATCTGCCTATCCTCACCGTGGCCCGCACTCAGCCGGTCAAGATAGTTATCAACGTGTCGGAAGGGGAACTCTCCAAGATCCGTCGCGGCATGCCGGCAATCGTGACATTCGACACCTACGGCGATGAAATCTTCAACGGAACCGTAACCCTCGTCTCTCCCACCGTGGACCAGTCAAGCCGCACATTCGGCGTAGAGGTAACAATCAACAACAGCGACAATCGCGTACTCCCCGGCATGTTCGGTCGCGTGCAGCTCAGCCTTGGAACGGCGCGCCACGTCGTGGTGCCCGACAAATCGATCGTGAAACAGCCCGGCTCCGGAAACCACTTCGTATATGTCTATAATCCCGACGGAACCGTCACCTACAGCCTGGTGCAGCTCGGCCAGCGTCTCGGCGACTCCTACGAGCTTATCTCCGGCGTAGAGCCCGGATCCTCCGTGGTGGTTTCCGGCCAGACCCGCCTCTCGAACGGTGCCAAAGTCAAGGTAGCAAAATAAATAACAAACCTCTAAGAGTATACAATGTCTTTATATAGTTCAGCAGTAAAACGGCCTATTATGACGACGCTATGCTTCGTCACCGTCATAATACTCGGCCTGTTCTCTCTTGCCAAACTGCCGATCGACCTTTACCCGGACATCGACACCAACTCAATCATGGTTATCACCATGTATCCGGGTGCTTCGGCAAAGGATATCGAGCAGAATGTGACAAAACCGCTTGAGAATACCCTCAACTCAGTGGAGCATCTCAAGCATATCACGTCCACATCGCGAGAGAACACTTCTGTGATCACTCTTGAATTCGAATACGGCTATGATATCGATGTGCTCACCAACGACGTCCGCGACAAACTCGACATGGTGGCCTCGCAGCTGCCCGACGATTCGGAGAATCCTATAATCTTCAAGTTCTCCACCGATATGATTCCTATCTGCCTCCTTTCCGTTCAGGCAAATGAGAGCATGGCCGGCCTTTATAAAATCCTCGACGACAATGTGGCCAACCCTCTGGCCCGCGTCGACGGTGTCGGTTCCGTGTCGATTTCCGGTGCGCCGAAACGTGAGATACATGTCTATGTGGATCCCAACCGCCTCGAAGCCTACAACCTCTCTGTAGAGCAGATCGCCCAGGTGATCGGCGCCGAAAACCGAAACGTGCCGGGCGGCTCGTTCGATATAGGTTCGAACACTTATGCGCTCCGCGTGCAGGGTGAGTTCGAGGAGACCTCGCAGATGGCCCGCATCCCGGTGGGCAGTTTTCAGGGTAGAATCATCTATCTGAGCGATGTCGCCCGCATCGAGGATAGCCTCGAGGAGCGCACCCAGCATACCTTCAACGATGGCAAGGAGGGCGCGATGATTATCATTCAGAAGCAGTCGGGTGCCAACTCTGTCGAGATTTCCGACAAAGTAATGAAGATGCTCCCCTCGCTGCAGAAAAACCTCCCCTCCGATGTCAAGATCGGAGTCATCGTCGACACCTCCGACAATATCCGCAACACCATCTCGGCTCTCGTGGAGACCGTGCTCTATGCCCTTCTCTTCGTGATGATTGTGGTGTTCATATTCCTCGGACGCTGGCGAGCCACCATGATTATCGTCATCACGATTCCTGTGTCGCTGATCGCTTCGTTCATATATCTGTTCGCCACGGGCAATACTCTCAACATCGTCTCGCTATCGGCTCTTTCGATCTCGATCGGTATGGTGGTCGACGATGCCATTGTGGTGCTTGAGAACGTAACAACCCACATCGAGCGCGGAGCTGACCCGAAACAGGCGGCCGTCCACGGCACTAACGAGGTGGCCATTTCGGTTATCGCTTCTACTCTCACCCTTATCGCGGTGTTCTTCCCGCTTACGCTCGTCACGGGCATGACCGGTGTGCTCTTCCGCCAGCTCGGTTGGATGGTGACCATCATGATGATCATCTCCACCACCTGCGCCCTTTCGCTCACCCCGATGCTCTGCTCGCAGTGGCTGCGCCTCAAAGGAAAAGCCACAAGCGGAGGCCGCAAGAATTTCTATTCATATATCGAGAAGGGCCTCGACAGGTTTGATGCGGCTTACGCTTCGCTGCTCGGCAAGGTTGTGACCCACCGCGCCCTGACGATAATAGCGTGTCTCGCTATCTTCGTCGGCTCGATATTCCTCATGAAGAATGTCGGCACCGAGTTCTTCCCCACGCAGGATAACGGACGTCTCGGCGTAAGCCTCGAGCTTCCCATCGGCGCTCGCGTCGAGGAGGCTCAGGAAGTCACCTCAAGACTCGACTCCCTCTGGAGGGCGAAATATCCCGAAATAATGGTGATGAACTATACTATTGGTCCTGCCGGTACGGACAACACGTTCGCATCCCTCTCCGACAACGGCCCGCATATCATCTCCATGAATATCCGTCTGCTCGACCCGGGCGACCGCAAACGCGGCATCAGCGAGATCGCCGAGGATATGCGTGCCGACCTCACCCGCGAGTTCCCGGAATTCAAGAAAGCGCAGGTCAACATCGGCGGTGGCCGAGGTCAGGGTATGGGCGGCCAGAGCACTGTCGATTTCGAAATCTACGGTTATGATTTCAATGAGACCGACAGCGTGGCTGCCGACGTGAAACAGATCCTCGAGGGCATCGAGGGAACGGCCGACGTGACCATTTCCCGCTCCGACTATCAGCCGGAATATCAGGTGGATTTTGACCGCGAGAAGCTTTCGATGTATGGCATCAGCCTTCAGACTGCAGCATACTATCTACGAAACCGTATCAACGGCTCCACGGCTTCGCAGTTCCGCGAGGACGGCGAGGAATACGACATAAAGGTGATGTACGATCCCGAACACCGCACGAGCATCGAGGATATCGAGAATATCCTCATCTACTCGGGCGAGGGCAAGGGAATCCGACTCAAGGAACTCGGCACGGTTGTGGAGCGTTTCACGCCCCCTACTATCGAACGTAAGGACCGTGAACGTATCATCACCGTTTCGGCCGTTGTCGACGGCGCTCCTATGAGTGAGGTCGTTGCCTCGGCTCAGGCCGACATCGAGACTCTCGACATACCCTCGGGCGTAAACATCCAGATTGCCGGCAGCTATGAAGACCAGCAGGATTCTTTCAGCGACCTCCTCATGCTCGGCGTGCTCATCATAATACTTGTGTACATCGTGATGGCCGCACAGTTCGAGTCGCTCACTTATCCCGGCATCATCATGACCTCGCTCCTCTTCGCGTTCTCGGGTGTGTTCCTCATCCTCTGGATCACGGGCCATACGCTCAACGTGATGTCGATGATCGGTGCCATCATGCTTATCGGTATAGTTGTGAAAAACGGTATTGTGCTCATCGACTATATAACGCTAAACCGCGAACGCGGAATGTCGATACGCCGGGCCGTTATCGATGGCGGTCGCTCGCGTCTCCGCCCGGTAGTCATGACTACTCTCACTACCATCCTCGGTATGGTGCCTATGGCAGTCGGTACCGGACAGGGAGCCGAGATGTGGCGTCCTATGGGTACGGCCGTGATCGGTGGTCTGACCTTCTCGACAATCCTCACCCTGCTCTTCGTACCTGTGCTCTATTGCGTATTCGCAGGCAACGGCATCAGGAACACCCGTAAGAAACTGCGCAAAGCGCACGACACCGTCAAAACAGAAAAATAATGAAAGCAATATTCATATCATACGATCAGGCGCACCATGAGAACATCATC
>URNY01000159.1 GCA_900549375.1 uncultured Bacteroidales bacterium
CTCGGCCACCCCGCCGAAGCCTGCTGCCCATGCCGAAACTATATGACGCGAATCGATGGCGCGGCGTATGTTCTCGAAGTTGGCGATTAATTGGTCGGTATCGGGTGTGAGGTCGGCCTTGGGGGTGTGGCGAATTAGATAGATCTTATTACCTGCATTCTTGAATTCAGGGCTTATCACCTTGCGGGAGTCGACCGTTCCGGCGGCAAACGCTATGAGCGTGGGCGGAACGTTGATGTCGTTGAATGTGCCGCTCATCGAGTCCTTGCCGCCGATGGCCGGAAGACCGAAGGCAAGCTGCATCCGCAGGGCTCCGAGCAGTGCCGACAGGGGCTTGCCCCAGGATTCCACGGAGTGCATGCGCTCGAAATATTCCTGAAAGGAGAAGCGTAGACGGCGGAAATCGGCGCCTGCGGCCGTGGCTTTGGCAAGGGCCTCCACCACCGCATATTCAGCGCCATGGAAGGGACTCCATGAGCTTATATAGGGATTGAATCCGAATGTCATTATCGATGCCGTGTCGGTGTGATGGCTGCCGACAGGCAGTTTCTGCACGCTGGCCTGCGTCTCCGTGCGCTGCGTGGCGCCGCCGAAAGGCATGAGCACCGTGGAGGCACCGATCGAGGAGTCGAACATCTCGATCAGACCCTTCTGGCAGGTAACGTTGTCGTCGGCAAGATTCGTGAGGAATCTTTGGCGAAGGTCCTCCCCTTCCGGACGACGGAAGAAGGGATCCTTTTTCTCGATGGCCTCCACGCGTGCCTTGGCATAATGGCGGGCGCCGGCGGAGTCGATGAACTCGCGGCGAAGGTCGGCAACGAGTTTGCCGCCGTGGAACATGCGCATGCGGCCCGTATCGGTCACGTCGGCCACGTGGCGCACTTCGATATTCTCCTCGCGGCAATAACGCTCGAACTCTTCGCGGTCGCCGGCCTCGACCACCACCGACATGCGCTCCTGCGATTCGCTGATGGCGAGCTCCGTAACGTTCAGGCCGCTGTATTTGGTGGTGACGCGGTCGAGATATATGTCGAGGCCGTCGGTAAGCTCGCCGATGGCCACGCTGACGCCTCCCGCTCCGAAGTCGTTGGATTTCTTGATGAGGCGAGTCACTTCCGGACGGCGGAACAGACGCGAGATCTTTCTCTCTTCGGGTGCGTTTCCTTTCTGCACCTCGCTGCCGCACTGTTCGAGCGATGATTCGTTGTGCTCTTTCGACGAACCGGTGGCGCCCCCGATTCCGTCGCGGCCGGTGCGGCCGCCGAACATCAGTATCACGTCGCCCGGCTGGGGACGCTCGCGCCTTACGTCGGAGGCTTTCACGGCACCGGCAACGGCACCTACCTCCAGGCGTTTGGCTACATATCCGGGATGATAGATCTCGCGGACATGTGTCGTGGCCAGTCCTATCTGGTTGCCGTAGGAGGAATAGCCGGCTGCGGCCTTCAGCGTGATTACGCGCTGCGGCAGTTTACCCTCCATCGTGTCGGAAACGGGACGGTAGATATCGCCTGCGCCGGTTACGCGCATGGCCTGATATACGTATGAGCGGCCGCTCAGCGGGTCGCGGATGGCGCCGCCTAAACATGTCGAGGCACCTCCGAACGGCTCGATCTCCGTAGGGTGGTTGTGCGTCTCATTCTTGAACTGGAAAAGCCAGCGTTCAGGCTTGCCGTCGACATCGATATCCACATAGATCGAGCAGGCATTGTTCTCCTCGCTCTGTTCGAGGTCTTCGAGAAGTCCCTCCTTGCGAAGCCAGCGGGCGCCGATCGTGGCGAGGTCCATCAGGCAGAGGCTCTTCTCCGTGCGTCCGAGCTCGCGGCGGATGCGGTGCCACTCCTCCAGCGCCTCGCGGAGCGCGGGAGCGGCCTCCGACTCGTCGATCTCTATGTCGGTGAGTTCGGTAGTGAAGGTGGTGTGGCGGCAATGGTCGCTCCAGTATGTGTCGAGGATCCGAAGCTCGGTCTCGTTCGGGTCGTGACCCTCGGCCGTGAAATATGCCACAACCTCCATCAGGTCGTCGCCATTCATCGCCAGTCCTGCCTCTTTGCAATATGCCGGAGCATTGTCGGCTGTGATGGCGCGGAATCCTTCGAGCACCGGCACGGGACGCGCGGCGGCCCGCTCGGGGCGTTCGAGACGTCCGAGGTCTTTGCGGCGCGATTCCACGGCGTTGATGCAATAGTGTGCTATTTTCTCAAGCTCCTTCTCCCCCACTGTGTTGTCGAACACCATAAGTCGCGCGCTGTTGATCTCCACATCGGCCGATGGTTCGATAAGGCGGACACACTCCTCGGCGGAGTGGGCGCGCTGGTCGAACTGCCCCGGAAGACATTCAACGGCTAATGAAGGCATACCTGCGAGGTCCACGCTATCGCTCACCGTGTCGGTGGCCGGCTCGCCGAACACGCGGTAGGCCGTGCGCTCGATCAGCTCGGGCGTGAAGCCGAAGAGGTCGTAGACGCAGAGCAGGCGTAACTCCTTTATGTCGAGTCCCAGATTGGAATTCAGTTCGCGGCGGAGGCTTTCGGCCTCGGTGCGGAATTCCTTGCGTTTCTCTACGAAAAGACGGGATTTATTCTGATTCATTGATAAGTTGAAATTATTGTTTGCGTAAAATGCGATAAGCATGTAGTTGGTTGTCAGATTTCCGACTCGAGGACCTTGCGGGCCTGTTCGGCGCGGAATTCATCGAGCTTGCGTTTCATCTCCGGATCGGTCACGGCCATGATCTCTACAGCGAGCAACGCGGCGTTTTTCGCTCCGTCGATGCCGACGGTGGCTACCGGGATGCCCGGAGGCATCTGGACCATCGAGAGCAATGAGTCGAGGCCCTCGAGACTTCTTGATTTCACGGGAACTCCGATCACGGGCAATGTGGTGAACGCGGCCACAACGCCTGCAAGATGCGCAGCGCCTCCAGCGCCCGCTATGATGGCGCAGAGTCCGCGCTCATGTGCTCCGGAGGCCCATTCCTCAAGCTGTGCCGGCGTGCGGTGGGCGCTCAGCACGCGTTTTTCGTACTCTATTCCAAAAGATTCAAAAATGGCGGTAGCGCCCGACATCACGTTCCAGTCGCTTGTCGAGCCCATCACTACTCCTACTTTCATTTGATTACCTGTATAATTTTTATAATTATTGTATTCTTGCAATTCTTAAAATCCCAACCTGCGGAAAATAAAAAAAGAGAGCGTCAGGCACACCTGCCTGACGCTTCTCTCTCTATCTTTTTCCGCACGCGCACACACCCGCGGACACACGGGACTGCTTATGCTTCCCGCTCTGTTGCCCGGTTATGTGGTGGGACGGATTTTCCATTTCCTGATCGAAAATTCAGATTGCAAATTTACAACTAAAATTTCGTATTTCCCAATGAATTTTGAGGAACTTATAAACATTTATAAAATTCAAACGATATAATCTCTCAAACAATAAAAATATCCTCCTTTGTGCGAAATACTGCTCCTTTTATTTCGGCTTCGACTCGCAATAGACGCAACGGTATTCGGCAACTCCGTCGTCGCAGGGACGGAAGAGAGTGTCGACGTTCTCCATGTTGGAGATGCAGCGTCGGTTGGAGCAATGGAGCTCGTTGCGCAGTGTACCCTCGGGAAGCGGCAGCGCGGTCTGTCCCTCCTTCTCGGCCCACTCGAGCAGAGTTAGGATTAGGGCCATGCGCACGAATTTGCCGTTTTCCACCTGACGGAAATAGGCAGCGCGGGGATCGGCGTCGACATCGGTCGAAATCTCGTTGACACGCGGCAGCGGATGTAGAACGCGCAGTTCGGGACGTCCGGCGGCAAGCTTGTCGGCCGTGAGGATAAAGCTATCTTTCAGACGGTCGTATTCATCCTCGTCGAGGAAACGCTCTTTCTGTACGCGTGTCATATAGAGCACGTCGAGTTCGGGCATTACCTCTTCCATTGTTGCGGCCTCACGGTAGTCTATACCGTTCTTGTCGCATACCTCATGCTTCATGTAATCCGGCAGACGCAGCTGCTCGGGAGCGATGAGCACCACCTTTATCCCTTTATAGCGCGAAAGTGCCTTGATGAGTGAATGCACGGTGCGGCCGAAACGGAGATCGCCGCAGAAGCCGATGGTGATGTTGTCCAATCGGCCGATCTCCCGCTTGATTGTCAGCAGGTCGGTGAGTGTCTGCGTGGGGTGTGCGTGCGAGCCGTCGCCGGCGTTTATCACCGGCACGCGGGCGTTGCAGGCGGCAACGTAGGCCGCGCCCTCTTCGAAATGACGCATGGCGATGATGTCGGCAAAGCAACTGATCACTTTCGAGGTGTCGGCCACTGTCTCTCCTTTGCTTACCGAGGTGTTCTTGGCGTCGGAGAAGCCGATGACGTTGCCTCCGAGCTCCATCATGGCCGAGGTGAAACTCAGGCGCGTGCGGGTAGAGGGTTCATAGAACAGGGTGGCGAGTTTCTTCCCTTTGCACACTTCGGCATACTTGGCGCGGTTGCCGATGATGTCGAGTGCGAGGTCGATAATCTTTTCCGTCTCCTCGCGGGTGAGGTCGGTGGGATCGATGAGATGTCTCATAGTTTTATTATTTGATCCTTTTCAGGTTTTTACTGTTAATGTGCGAGCTACTGCCCTTTTAGGCTTTGAACCAGGATTCATCGGAGGGGTTGTCGCGGAATTTGCGGACAGCCTCTTTGTCGGCGGCTTTGATATAGCCCTGCTCAACGGCCACGTCGAGAAGCACGTCGAGATTTGAAAGCGACACGTTGCGCACGCCGGCGGCCTCCAGACGGTCGAGACCTTTCTTCATGCCGTAGGTGAAGATGCTCACCACTCCGAGCACTTCGGCGCCGGCCTCGCGCAGTGCCTCGACAACCTCGATACAGCTTCCGGCCGTGGAGATGAGGTCTTCGATCACCACTACTTTGGTGCCCGGCTCAAGGCGTCCCTCGATGCGGTTGTTGCGGCCGTGGTCCTTGGCACTGCCGCGCACGTAGCCCATCGGCTTGTCGAGAATCCAGGCGGCGATGGCGGCATGCGCTATGCCGGCGGTGCTCGTTCCCATCAGCGCTTCGGCCTCGGGATATTCATTCTTCACGGTCTCGGCGATGGCACGCTCCACGATGTCGCGTGCCTCCGGCGAGGAGAGAATCAACCGGTTGTCGCAATATATGGGGCTCTTGATGCCGCTGGCCCAGGTGAAGGGCTCCTCGGGACGAAGAAACACCGCTTTTATCTTCAGAAGGGCCGCAGCCACTTTTTCTGCAGTTGTCATGTTTTTAATCTATTATCTGTTATTTAATAAATGTCTTAACAAAACTCTTCCACGCAGCGTCGATAGGCAGCCACGGGATCGGGAGCCGCCGTGATCGGGCGCCCGACCACTATGAAATCGGAGCCGATTTCGCGTGCGCGCGCCGGAGTCGTGATCCGTTTCTGATCATCGCTCGCGGAGTCGGCGAAGCGGATGCCGGGTGTCACGGCAAGGAAATCCTTGCCGCAGGCCTCTTTCACCAGGCCGGCCTCAAGCGGGGAACAGACTACGCCGTCGAGTCCCGCTTCGCGTGCGTTGCGCGCATACTGGGCGATGGTGTCGTTGATGCTTGCATCGATGAGAAGCTGCTTGTGCATGGCCTCCT
>URNY01000160.1 GCA_900549375.1 uncultured Bacteroidales bacterium
ACCTCAAAAGTTTAGCGGACAGTAATAATTTTTTATACTACCTTCTATTTATTCCTCAATGAGGAGCGCGTCAGAAGCGGCGGCCGCCGGGCTGTTTCATACGGCTCATCATCTTCATCGGATTCTTCATCGATGTGGCCATCTTCATAACCTTGCGCGTGTCTTCGAACTGTTTCAGAAGTTTGTTCACCTCCTGGAGCGATGTGCCTGAACCCTTAGCTATACGCTGCCGACGCGTCCCTTTGATCACGTCGGGGTTATGGCGCTCATAGGGGGTCATCGACTGGATAATCGCCTCGATTCCCTTGAAAGCATTGTTGTCGATATCAATATCCTTGATGGCTTTCCCTACTCCGGGTATCATCGAGGCGAGGTCCTTGATGTTACCCATCTTCTTGATCTGGTTGATCTGCTTGAGGAAATCGTCGAAGTCGAATTTGTTCTTGCGGAATTTCTCCTGCATCTTCTCGGCCTCCTTGAGATCGTAGACTTCCTGGGCGCGTTTGGCGAGTTCCACGATATCGCCCATGCCGAGAATACGGCTGGCCATACCCTCCGGGTTGAATTCCTGAATATCCTCCAGTTTCTCGCCCGTGCCTACATATTTTATAGGCTTGTCGACAACCGCACGGATAGAAAGAGCCGCACCGCCTCGCGTATCGCCGTCAAGTTTTGTAAGCACCACTCCGTCGAAATCGAGACGCTCGTTGAAAGTTTTCGCGGTGTTGACAGCGTCCTGACCGGTCATGGCATCGACCACGAAGAGTGTCTCCTGCGGTTTCACCGCATTCTTGATGCGCTCTATCTCATCCATCATCTCCTCGTCGACGGCAAGGCGTCCGGCCGTATCGATAATCACGAGGTCGTAATGATTGCGGCGTGCTTCCTCGATGGCGTGAAGCGAGATGCTTACGGGATCCTTGCTCTCCTCCTCGGTATAAACGGGCACATCTATGGTCTGCGCAAGAACGCGCAACTGTTCGCGGGCGGCAGGACGATAGACATCGGCTCCTACAAGCAGCGGGCGTTTACCCTTTGTCGATTTTAATTTGCGGGCAAGCTTGCCGGAGAAAGTGGTCTTTCCGGCTCCGTTCAGGCCGGCCATAAGAATGACCGTCGGGTTTCCCGAAAGATCGAGCGGCGCTTCCTCACCGCCCATAAGGGAGGCAAGCTCATCATGCACGATCTTGACCATAAGTTCTTTAGGCTTGAGAGCGTTGATCACGTTCTGGCCCATGGCCTTCTGTTTGACGGTGTCGGTAAACGTCTTGGCCACTTTATAGTTGACGTCGGCATCGAGCAGGGCGCGACGCACGTCCTTCATGGTCTCGGCCACATTTATCTCGGTGATGCGACCTTCACCTTTGAGTATCTTGAATGAGCGTTCAAGACGCTCTGAGAGATTATTGAACATATTTATCTAAATTGCGGTCCGTAATCGCCCTATGAAAATATTTCCGGGCGAGTGCAGACCGTTGTTTATATTCACTGAAGGCGGTTGGTGGCCGTATCGGGGAATACGACTGTCGGCTTCCAGGCGCGTGCCTCTTCGGGAGTCATCTGGGCGTACGTCATGATTATCACCACGTCGCCGGGCTGAGCCTTGCGCGCGGCGGCTCCGTTGAGACAGATCACGCCGCTGTTTTCCTCCCCCTCTATCACGTAGGTGTCGAAACGTTCGCCATTGTTGTTGTTCACAATCCACACCCGCTGGCCCGGAAGTATGTCGGCCGCACGGAGCAGAGCGCCATCGATCGTGATCGACCCTATGTAGTTGAGATTCGCCTCTGTCACGGTGACGCGGTGAATCTTCGATTTCATCATCTCTATAAGCATGCTGTCCTCAATCTTATTTATCAGCTTCTTATTATTTATTTCCTGTAGGCGATATTGTCGATCAGGCGCACATCGCCGCAATATACCGTGATGCACCCCACAATCCAGGGACTCTCATCCCATTCCTCGACCGGCAGGAGCGTCCGGCCATCGACAATTTCGAAATACTCCACTTTCAGCCAAGGCTGGGCGTCGAGGCGCTCCACCACCGTGTCGTGGGTGGCGCGGACGCTATGGCTGCGCGAATACTCCACGCTGTATTCGAGAGCCTTGTGGATCTCGGGCGCTATGGCGCGTTGTTCGGGCGTGAGCAACGCATTGCGGCTCGAAAGCGCCAGACCGTCATCGGCCCTCTTTATGGGACACGGTATAATCTCCACATTGATTCCTTCACTCTCCACCATGTTGCGGATCACGGCTATCTGTTGGAAATCCTTCTCTCCGAAATATGCCCTGTCCGGACGGACGAGCCTGAAAAGAAGGCTTACAACCTGCGCCACTCCCTGAAAATGACCGGGGCGGAATTTCCCTTCCATCACATCGGCGGCCGTGCCAAGCCGGAACTCATGATGCGGCTGGGCCTCGGGACCGCCGGGATACATCTCCTCGACCGTCGGCGCGAACACCGCTGTCACTCCGGCCTCTGCCAGAAGGCGGAAATCATCCTCCTCCTTGCGGGGATATGTGGCGAGGTCCGTGGGATTGTTGAATTGTGTCGGATTCACGAATACACTCGCCACGACGCATGGATTCTCCCTGACTGCCCTCTCTACCAGCGAGAGATGCCCTGCATGAAGGGCGCCCATCGTCGGCACGAGGCCTATTTTTCTGCCGTTCGCTTTTTCATGCTCCACAAACTGCTGAAGCTCAGCGACCTCTCTGATAATTATCATTTCAATTTACTGCATTCGGCAGGGGCCGACAAAACGCGCCGCCCTCGCCCATGATTTTCAACCTGCAAAATTAATCAATTCCCGCAAAAAATTTGAAACTCTTCAAATTAATTTTTACATTTTTGGTAAAGGGGGTCTTATAAATCAGCATTTTTTATTAACTTTGCAACGGCTTTACACGCGCCGTATCCGGACCGTGCCCGGCCTTGTAAATTTCAGATATGGCAAAACAAAGAATCCTCTACGTCTCGCCCGAGATTACACCTTACCTTCCATCTTCGGAAATATCCCTCCTCGGTCGCAATCTGCCGACGGCAATGAACTCCCTCAAATATGAGGTCAGAACATTCATGCCCAACTTCGGCGCTGTCAACGAGCGGCGCAACCAGCTTCACGAGGTGATCCGGCTCAGCGGAATAAACATTCCTATCAGCGACGCCGACCACCCGCTGATCATCAAAGTAGCCTCGATGCAACCCTCCCGTATTCAGGTATATTTCATCGACAACGACGACTATTTCCAGAAATCGGATACCGATGTGGATGCCGTTGGATCAAATCGCGAAGACAACGACGAACGCATCATCTTCTTCTCGCGCGGAACCGCCGACACTGCCCGCAAACTCCGCTGGGAACCGGATATACTCCACGTGAGCGGCTGGATTTCATCGCTTGTGCCTCTTTATGCGAAACGCGTTTTTGCCGACGGAACATCTTTTAAGAACACAAAGACGGTATATTCACTGCTCGACGAAGCTCCTATAGCACCCCTCTGCGATAAGTTCCTCGCCAAGCTGAGAGCCGACGGTGTTAGCGACAAGGATCTCGACATGTTCGGAAACGAGGCGCCCGACACCAACATCCTGCATAAAATAGCCATTGCATATTCCGACGCCGTGGTGTTCAACAACCGCACGCCGGATCCCGATTTGCTCGGATATGCCGAAAAAAGAGGAATACCGGTTCTCTCGCTCGACCCTGAAGCAGAAAACTCAGAAAAATATCACGAACTCTATCAGAAACTGCTGGAAACCGCTTAAATTTACGGTTTCTTAAATTCCAACAGATAAAACCAATCGACATGACATTCCGCAAAACATATATCGCAGCCATTCTGGCGCTTCCTGCAGCCGCGCTTCTCATGCAGTCGTGCGACGACGATGTGAGCAACGTCGGTGAATCCCTCATCAAAGGCGAGGTATCGATCACCGTCGACTCCATAGAGACGAAGCTCGCCGTCACCTCTGTCTACGACGACAACTATGACTCCCGGACCGGCACGAAGCTTTTAGGCCGCATCAACGTGCCCGAATACGGAAGCCTCGAATGCTCGTTCGTCAGCCAGCTCCTCAGCTCCACCGGCATGTCGATAGCCGACTCTATCAAAGTGAATGATGTCGATTCTATGCGCATGGTGTTCACCGTGCCCCGCGGCGCCCTCACCGGCGATTCCCTCGCCCCGCAGCAGCTGAAAGTATTCAGGCTCACAAGCCCCCTCCCCTCCACAATCGACAACTCTTTCGACCCGACAGGCTACTACGACCCGTCGAAGCCTCTCGGTATTCGTTCCTATACGCTCTCGGCTCTCGCCTTGTCCGACTCCCTCTTTAAACTTCAGGGGGCAATCAGCATTCCGGTGAGAATGCCCGACAAAATGGCCAAGGATGTGTTCACTGCCTACCGCAACAACGACCCGGTTTTCCAGTGGCCCTCCACATTCAACAATGCTTTCCCCGGAGTCTATGTGGAACAGAACTTCGGCAACGGATGCATCGGTCTGATCTCCTCGCTGCGGGTATACCTCTACTGGCACTACAATAAGATGAGCTATTCGCAAAAGCCTGGAACCGACGAGTATGAGCAGATTCCGGTCCTTACGCGCGATTCTGTCTGCCTCTTCTCTTCTCAGCCTGAAGTGCTTTCAAGCAACCGCATCATCTATAAGCCTTCGCAGTATCTGAGCGACCTCGTGGCCTCCGGCAAATCGATCATGACAACGCCCGGAGGATACAGCATCGACCTCACTTTCCCCGCCAGAGAGATTATAGAGAAATACGACAAAGACCTCTACAGCCAGTCGGTAGTTTCAAAACTGTCGTTTGAGATTCCCGCAACGACTGTCAAAAATGATTTCGGAATCACGGTGGCACCCTATCTTCTGATGGTGAAGACTTCCGAGAAAGAGAAATTCTTCCGGGAGAACAAGGTGCCCGACGGCCAGACATCGTTCTATGCTTCCTATAATCCGTCGACAGGTCGCTATTCCTTCGACGGAATGCGCGATTATATCATCGGCCTTATTGAGAAAGGGCTGCCGATCGACCCTGCCGATACGCAGTTCTCCCTCGTGCCTGTCAACGTCACCACCGAGGATGTGAACGGATACACATCCACCACTACCTACGTAACGAACTGCACCCCTTATATCGGCTACCCGACCATGACTCAGTTCGACACCGACAGGGCGCTGATATGCTTCACGTTCTCAAGGCAGGAGATGAAATGACGGCCGCTCTTCTGCTCTTCAGCTTATTCTCTTTTCTGACCGCGGCGGCTCCCGGCGAGCCTCAGCGCGCGGAACTGCTCTTTGTGGGCGATGCCATGCAGCATCAGGCACAGCTCGACCGCGCAAAAGAACTTGGCGGAGGAAATTATGATTATTCGGGATGCTTCACCCTGATAGCTCCCGAGATCACATCCGCAGATTATGCCGTCTGCAATCTGGAGGTCCCGCTCGGAGGAGGCCCCTCTTATACGGGCTATCCCTGCTTCAGCGCACCGGACAGTTATGCCGTAGCGCTCAAGGATGCCGGCTTCGACATGTTCCTGACGGCCAACAAC
>URNY01000161.1 GCA_900549375.1 uncultured Bacteroidales bacterium
CTTTGAAACCCGCCGCAACGGCGTTTATAATCCCGGAAATCTGAATCACAAGCTCTCGCGAGGGAGCGATCACCACTGCCTGCACCCTTCCTGTCGACGGCTTCAATATTTTAAGCATCGGCAGAATGAACGCAAGCGTCTTGCCGCTGCCAGTAGGCGAAAGCAATATAATGTCGCGGCTCTCGGAAGCCTGCGCCATCATTCTTTTCTGCATCTCGTTGAGCTCTCCGATGGATAGCTTTTCCCGCACAAGGGGAAGAAATTCTTTTTCTCTCATTTCTATTTTTTCACCCGGAAAAACCGAGTTCACTCTATGGCTCAGGATATCTGGGACCAGTCATAGGTTTTTGCGAATCTATGGCGAAGTTCCTTTTTAATCAACTCAAGTGAGGTATCAGACACTTTCATTATCTCGCCCCTGACCTCTTCATGCCCTCCCGCCGGAGATTCCACAAGTTCTGGATGGCCGTTGAGCAACGCATCGGCGGCCTGTCGGGCAAGTGTAAGTATCTGACCGTCGCTCGCAAGGTTCGCCATCTTTAGATTAAACGCTATTCCGCTTTGTTGGGTTCCCTCCATATCCCCCGGACCGCGCATTTTCATATCCGCTTCGGAAATCAGAAAGCCGTCGGTGGTCTCCGTCATGATTCCGAGACGTTTGCGCGTATCCCCTCCGATGTTGTGTTTGGTCATGAGGATGCAATAGCTTTTGTCAGCCCCGCGGCCTACTCTCCCCCGCAACTGATGCAGTTGCGAAAGCCCGAAACGCTCGGCGTTTTCTATCACCATCACCGATGCATTCGGCACATTCACCCCCACCTCTATCACGGTCGTAGCCACAAGTATGCGCGCCTCCCCGCTCACAAACAGTTCCATCTGCCTGTCTTTCTCGGCCGCCTTCAGTTGTCCGTGGACCATACAGGCACGAATCCCCGGAAATTTCTCCTCCACACGTTTGAATCCCTCTTCAACGCTCTTGAGTTCGAGCTTGGGATTTTCTCTCACAAGGGGATATACTATATATATCTGTCGGCCGGCCTGTATCTCGCGGAGAATCAACCGGTCGACTTCAACCCTGTTATTGTCGAACTTAAGAATGGTCTCTATAGGCTTACGGCCCGGAGGGAGTTCGTCGATCACGGATACGTCCAGATCTCCGTAAACGGTCATGGCAAGGGTGCGCGGAATTGGCGTCGCTGTCATAACAAGCACATGAGGTGCCGTCTCACCCTTTTTCCACATCCTCGCGCGCTGGGCGACGCCGAATCGATGCTGCTCATCGATCACGGTCAGGCCAAGATTGCGAAACTGAACGGTATCCTCAATCAAGGCATGAGTGCCCACAAGTATATCGATATCTCCCGACATCAATCCCGAATGTATCTCTCGCCGCGCCGCTGCCCGGGTGCTTCCGGTAAGCAGCTCGACCTTTAGCCCTACTTTCGCACCCCATTCGCGCAAGCTTTCATAATGCTGGCCGGCAAGAATCTCCGTCGGAGCCATCATGGCGGACTGGAAACCGTTGTCGGCGGCCATAAGCATCGTCATGAACGCTACCATCGTCTTGCCGCTCCCTACATCCCCCTGCAATAGCCGGTTCATCTGGCGCCCCGTGCGCATGTCGTCGCGAATCTCGCGAAGCACACGTTTCTGTGCGCCGGTAAGTTCGAATGGAAGATATTCACGGTAATAACTGTTGAAACACTCTCCTATTCTCGGAAACAGGAATCCTTTGATACGACGTCCTCGCTCACGGGCATATCGCAAAATATGGAGCTGAAGATAAAACAGTTCTTCGAATTTCATCCGCTCTCTGGCTTTTTGCAGGCTTTCCGGTGATGCGGGGAAATGAAGATTGGATACCGCTTCCCTGAAAGGCATCAGCGAATAGCGGGCCGTTATCTCGGGAGGGAGATTCTCTTCCACTTCCCTGAATCGAGGATGCGACAAGAGATTGCCCGCAAGGTCGCTTATGAATCTTACACTGAATCCACGCTTGCGTAGTTTGTCGGGGAGCGAATAGATTCCCTTGAAGCCTTGCGGCGGCTTGGCGGCGTCATAGGCGCTCACTTCGGGATGCGCCATCTGCCAGCCTTTGTAATATGTCGGTTTGCCGAAAAGAATATAATCCACTCCCGGCTTATACGCTTTCTGGAAAAACTGTATGCGGGAGAACCAGACTACTTCCATCAGTGACCGGCCATCGGAAAATATCGCCTTCAGTCGCTGTCGAAGTCCTTCCCCCTCGGTCTGAAAACCAATAAACCGTCCCAGGACCTGCACGCTCGGCATCTCGCCGGAAAACTCGGATATCCTATAAAACCGACTCGTGTCGACATATCGATAGGGAAACGTCATCAGCAGATCGCCGAAGGTCCTTATCTCCATTTCGGCCTCAAGAGTTTTCGATCGTTTGTCGCCAACGCCCTTGAGATATTTTATGTCGGTTTCGAGAAATCCCATAAACACGGTTATTGATAATCCTGCTCTTTATCGTTCCTCAAGAAGAATACCGGCTATCTTAAGATCTTCGGGTGTGGTGACCTTGAAGTTGTCGGCATCTCCTTCGAAAAGAAATATTCGGTGACCGGCTCTCTCCGCCACCGATGCGTCATCCGTAAGTCCGGAGAAATCCTCGGTCGCATAGGCAGTTTTGAGCAAGTCGGATCTGAACACCTGCGGTGTCTGCACTTTGACATAATCCTTACGCGGAACACTTTCGCTCTCGTCTCCCGAGATGCGGCGGATGGAGTCGATCATAGGAGTGACCGGAACGGCAGCCCCATGTTCCTCGGCGCTCTGCCATCCTCTGCCGATCAGCTCCGGGGTCAGCATCGGTCGAGCTGCATCATGGACCGCCACCAACGCATCCTCCGCAGGCACGGACATCAGTCCGTTCACTACTGATTCCGGTCGTGTCCTCCCCCCGCAACTTATTTTGATCCGGATCGCTTTGTCGGCTTCCGGCAATTCGGAATAAAGAATATCCCAGTCGTCGAAAAATCCGGGATGCAGCACAAGGATTATTTCCGTAGCCGGATCTTCGGCATGGAAGGCTCTTACCGACCACCAGAGCATCGGCACTCCTCCCATCTTTACGAATTGCTTGGGAACAGAGCCGCCGGCGCGGTTTCCCTCCCCGCCGGCGACAATTATTGCGTACTTCCTCAAAGACATATCACATGTTCATGCCTCCGTCGACCTGTATTACCTGACCGGTTACATATCCGGCCATATCGGATGCCAGGAATGTTGCGACGTTGGCGATATCCTCTACCTTGCCACCGCGGCGCAACGGTATCTTCTTGCACCACTCCTCCCTGATCTCGTCGGGAAGCGCTGCCGTCATGGCAGTCTCGATAAATCCGGGAGCTATGGCGTTTGCCCGGATGCCGCGTGAGCCTACCTCCTGGGCGATGCTCTTGGCAAGAGCTATCAGTCCGGCTTTGGAAGCGGCATAGTTGGCCTGACCAGCATTTCCGTGGACTCCGACTACGGAGGCCATGTTGATGATCGATCCCGATTTCTGACGCATCATTATCGGCAGGACTGCGTGAATGTAATTGAAGGCGGATTTGAGGTTGACGGCAATCACCGCATCCCACTGAGCCTCCGTCATGCGCAGCATGAGACCGTCTTTGGTGATTCCGGCATTGTTCACGAGTATGTCAATTCTGCCGAAATCTTTCTTTATCTCTTCTACAACCTGCTCCGTAGCGGCGAAATCCGCTGCGTTGGAGGCATACCCTTTGCATTTCACACCATAGGCTGCAATTTCCTCCTCTGTCTTCTTGCCGTTCTCGTCTATCACGAGGTCGGTGAAAGCAATGTTGCATCCTTCCGATGCGTATTTGAGGGCGATTTCTTTACCGATTCCTCTCGCCGCACCAGTAATCACGGCGGTTTTTCCTTCGAGTAATTTCATAATCTCTATTGATTTGATGTTGTTTTGCAAAATTTATTATCATTGTTTCTCCACAATGAAACATCCGCAGGAATAGCCTCCTCCGAATACCATCAATGCGGTTTTTGACCCTTTTTCCAGCTTGTCGACATTCTGTGCGAGCACAAGCGGTGCCGAGGCCGAGCCGGTATTGCCGAGCTCGGTGATATTGTTGATGAAACAATCCATGTCGAGATCGAGCTGATGAGCCACTTGCGCCACAATCCGCTTGTTGGCCTGATGACAAATGAATCGGTCGATATCCTTAAGCTCAAGGCCGCTGTTTTCCAGCGAGCGGTTCAAGGCATGGATCATATACCGGCAGGCATGTATGAAGACATCACGTCCGTCGGGCATCGTTATGCCGTCCTCTTTCGGACGCAGTCTGACTCCGTCGGGTCCTTTGCCTAAATCACCGAGACCCTCCGTATAGACATCGATGACTCGCAGATCGCTATCGCTTTCCTTATCTTTCGAGATAAAGAACGCCACGGCAGCGTCGCCCCATAGATGGCCGCTCTTGGGATCGGATTCATTGGAATAATATGTGTTATGCTCGCTGCACACAAGCAGAGCCCGCTTGGCTTTCCCGCTTGCAAAATAGCCTTCCACAACCTCAAGCCCGTTGATAAAAGAGGAGCAGGCTGAGGAAACATACACGGCCTTTGCGCCATTTATGCCGAATTCACGCTGAGCCTTGTGGGCAAGGGTGGCCACAGAATCATACACACAATAATGCGCGGCAACTATCAGATCCACATCCTTTACATCATAAGGAAGTTTATCAAGGGCATTTTCTATCGCAGCAATGCCCATTGTATCAACATTCTCCTCTGCCGATGCTTTGGAACGCGTCTTGATGCCTGTGCGCTGCTCAATCCATTCCGGTGTGAGGCCGTTTATTTCCAGAAAGTGGTCGTTTCCTATTCTTTCTTTCGGCACATAGGTCCCCATCGAATTTATATACATGGCTTATACTCTCTATCGTAAAGATTAATCTAAAATATTCAAATCAGTTTAATTTCGCAATCCTTTCAGCTGTCATGATTCCTTATGCCGTTGAGTATCAAGTCGCTTATCATACGTTTGATTTTCGCGTCATCCATCTCATAACCGGAAAAGCTTCCGCGTATGTACGGAACGTCAAGGCCATGGATCGCATTGGTGATGATGATGGCCCATTCCTTTATGTTATAGATGCGAAAGTCACCTCTTTCCACGCCGGCTCTCAAGATTTCCATCATCAGGACAGTCTCTTTCTGCGCGATTATCGAACGCGCGCGATCTACTTTCCTTACATCCCTGAAAAAGCCCGCGCGCAAAGAGCCGTTGCGCGAAACTATCTCACGCATCGTCTGCAACCTGCATTCTACATATTCATACAGCTTCTCTTCAGGCGTTATCGGCTTAGCTACTATATGACGCAACTGCTGAAGCAACTGCGCGCTTTCACTCTCGATAACGGCATTGAAGATATCACGTTTGCTCTTGAAATATGTATAGATGGTGCGGCGCCCTTTCTCGGATGCCGAGGCAATATCGTTCATAGTGGTGTTCTCAACGCCCTTTCTGGCGAAAAGC
>URNY01000162.1 GCA_900549375.1 uncultured Bacteroidales bacterium
AGAATGATTTCGAGGAAATAACGATTCCTCGAAATCATTCTTGACCTTCCCCCGCCATTTCTCTATCGGAAGAGAAGCTATTTCGCGCAGGTCGAATTCCCCCGGCTTCGGCGTTACACCCGCGAACGCCTCTTTCGTGGATATATACACGGCCGGCTTTACGGCTAAAAGAAAATATCCACCGAGATCGAGCCCGATTTCCTCGAATAGGTCACCCGTTCCTTCGGCATACATCGGCCGGTTATGAATAAAGAAGGGACAATCCGCACCGAGCTTCGAAGCCATCGCGGCAAGTTCGGCATCTACCAGCCCCGCTCCCGTCACTGCATTCAGCATACGAAGCGCGAAGGCAGCATCGGCGCTCCCTCCTCCCATGCCTGCCCCATCGGGCATATGCTTGTCGAGATGGATGAGCCATCTTCCCTCCAATCCGGTGCTCTCTGCAAAAAGACGCGCCGCCCGGCAAACAAGATTCTTCTCCGGCGGACAATCAACCCGCCTTCCGCTAAACCGAAACTCCATCCCCAGATAACCTTCTCTTGTTCCTTCTGTTTCTCCTGTCTCCCCCCCTTTCGTCTCTCCTGTTCCTCCTGTTTCTCCTGTCTTCCCCCTTTTTGTTTCTCCTGTCTTCTCCTCTGTTATCTCAAGTATATCGCAAAAGGCCTCCGGGTTCTCGGCCGTGCCGGCCTTTATCCCCACAGGATAAAAAACAGTTTGCAGATTGTGGTAACCGTCCTCACGTTTCCCCACAATCTGCAATCCTATATTGATCTTCGCGTTTACAAATTCCAGCATTTAAATTCCAAATTCAAAATTGATTTCGCGGCTTTCCATTCAAAATTCAACATTCAAAATTCTCAAAGTATCCGCAGCCATCTCCAGCCGTATGTCTGCTTCGAGTTCCTTTTCACATATCTCCCCAGCGTTTCCGGTTCCTCAACAACCTTCCCCGCCTCTTTCGATGCGTGGATGAAATGGAATCCGTCGTCGCGCTTCACCACAAAGCCCCACTCGAACACATCCCTGTCGGGATCGGAGCTCAAAAGCATTATCATGTCGCCGTCTCTCATCTCGGGCACAACTTGCTTCCACTCCGTGCTCTCACGCTTCATGTGCGGTATCTTGAAAGTTCGCAGACCGAACTCCATCATCTTTTGCTTCTCGAACATCGCTGAATCCTTTAGAGCCGCGAACTCATCGCGGTTTCTTCCTATCCAGGTCAGCGACTTAGTCTTGAAAAGGTCGGAGAAATCTTCTGTCAGCTCTTTTACGTTTCTGCGCGCCTTATTGTCGATGGCCCAGTCACCCCCATAAATCATCTTGGCGGTGAAATCACCCGGCTCACCTCTCCGGAGACTCACGTCCATCAGCGAACTCTCGAGATCGCGGGCGCGCAGTATACCCGGTGAGGTAGCGGTGCGGGCCATGGCGACTACGGTGTTGACGAACGTCAGTTCATCAAAAGCGTCCACCCGCAATTCGGCGCGTCCCGTGGTATCATTGCGCGTGATATCCTCATAAGGAACACCGACAAATCCTTCGGCCACACGACCGCAGATCGCCGCCGGATCTCCACCCGGCTGTGCAAGCTCCCTGATGCGGGCCATGGCTATGGCTGTGTCGTTGTCGCAGTGGAAGCCCTGGCCGTTAGCTCCGATTCCACATGCCAACGCTCCTGCAAACAGCGCTAAAGTTAGTTTTCTGAAAATTCTCATTTTCAACTCCTCTTTGTCACACTTTATCGAGGTTATGTCCCATGCGCTCTTTCTTGGTGTGCATGTACCTCTCGTTGTATTCATTGGGCTCTACCTCAAGATGCACGTTCTCCGTTATCTCAAGTCCGTAACCCTCCAGACCGATCCGCTTCATCGGATTGTTGGTCATAAGTCTCATCTTCTGGATACCGAGCGCATGCAGAATGTTGGCGCCCACGCCATAATCGCGTTCGTCAGCCTTATGGCCCAGATGCAGATTGGCATCGACCGTGTCGAGTCCGTTCTCCTGCAGCTTATAAGCCTTGATTTTATCCATCAGGCCGATTCCGCGCCCCTCCTGATTGAGATATATCACGGCGCCCCGCCCCTCTTTCTCGATCATCTGCATCGCCAGATGCAGCTGCTCGCCGCATTCGCAGCCGAAGATATCGCCGGTCATGCAGGAGGAATGCACTCTCACAAGCACCGGCCTTCCATCGGAAACGTCACCCTTTATCAGGGCGATATGCTCGAGATTATTGTCTTTCTGACGGAAAGGTATCAGATGGAAATGGCCGTATGCTGTCGGCATGTCCACCTCTTCTCCCTTCTCCACGAGCGAATCGTGACGCAGACGATAGGAGATAAGATCGCGGATGCTTATCAATTTCAGCCCCCACTCATCGGCACGACGCCGCAATTCCGGAAGTCGGGCCATTGAGCCGTCATCGCTCATCACCTCCATCAGCGCGGCGGCCGGTTGCAGTCCGGCCAGACGGGCAAGGTCAACGGCAGCCTCAGTGTGGCCCGCACGCTGGAGCACTCCGCGGTCCTGAGCATAAAGAGGATTGATATGGCCGGGGCGCCCGAAAGTCTCGGGCTTCGAATTCGGGTCGGCCAAGGCGCGGATAGTGGCGCACCGGTCGTCGATCGATACTCCGGTGGAACATCCCTCGAGTTTGTCTACAGTCACCGTGAACGGCGTTCCGAGCATCGAGGTGTTGTCCTCAACCTGTTTGTCGAGACCAAGCTCATGGCAACGCTCCATCGTGAGCGGAGCGCAGAGAACGCCACGCGCGTTCTTGAGCATGAAGTTCACATCCTCCGGCGTTATCTTCTCGGCCGCGATTATCAGGTCGCCCTCATTCTCGCGGTCCTCATCGTCAACTACCATCACGAATTTTCCCTGACGGAAATCCTCAAGTGCGTCTTCTATATTGTCAAGCTTTATATTTTCCATCGTTTATTATGTTTTAGCTTCCGCTAATATCTATATCTGTTATCTATCCTCTCTGGAATATACTGAAGTTCACACTTCCGTAAACCAGATGGCGCCTGAAACCGGGCAACGCCGAAAAATCATGGTTTCTGTTATGCTCCACCACCGTTATCGTCCCCTCTTTCATCATCGAAGAACTGAGTATCAGTTCCGGAATCTCTGCAAACCGGGGATGGTCGTATGGCGGATCCGCGAAAATTATGTCATAGCTGTCGCGGCATCGTTCAATAAATTTGAAAACGTCGCCGCGGATAAGCTTAAGCGCCGTGTCGCCTAATTTATCTTTTATCGACCGTATGAAGCCCGCTTGCGTAGGGGCCTGTTCCACGGCGGTCACCGCCGCGCAACCGCGCGACACGAACTCCCAGCTCACAGCCCCGGTGCCGGCAAACAGGTCGAGTGCCGTCTTCCCCTCGAGATCGGTCATGTTTTCCAGAACATTGAAAAGATTCTCGCGGGCAAAGTCGGTGGTGGGCCGCGCCGTTATATTTCGAGGCACCTCAAAACGCCGCCTCCCATATTTACCTCTGATAATCCTCATTTCGTCGTTGTCTTTACAAGAGCCATGGCCGCCGCAAGTGGCATCTCGGCTTTCGACACGGCCGAGGGCATCATCGTCAGCATCACATAGCTGACATGCTTGCGAAGTTCTTTCACAAGAAATGCCTTTGTATCGCGTTCTCCCGATATCGACACCTGCGTGTTCTCCTTGTCCAGCCCGTATACGTCCATTATGTTGAAAAGATGATATGCGATATCCATGGGATCGTTCCAGAAATGGGTGGCGCTAAGCAGAAGCCTACGGTCGTCGAGCACCGTGAAATCGGCCTCGCCCTCGCGTATGTCGATATAAACGCGGGGCATATCGGCGCCCCGCGACATAAACCGACGCAGCAACACCGTCTGCTGGCAGGAGATGCGCGCTCCGGAAAGAGTGCGCAACAGGAAAGAGCGCAATCCCGGAACAAGCGTATAAAGACATACCATCCCGTCGAGAGTATCGCTGAAAATATCCTCCTCTTCGGCGTTGTATACTTTGTTATAAAGCGCGGCGCCCTCTTCCGGATCCGCAGCCACATCGGCCGGCATCCACAATGCATGAGGCGTGCATATCACTATCTCGGTGGAAAAATCGTCGAGCAACTGCGGATGGTCATAGACCCCTTTCTCGATATTGTCGAGAAGGCGCGACCCGTCGCGCTCCCACGTGGTCTCGAAAAGTGTCGAAACCGGCTCGAGTGGATTCTCGACGCTCTTCAGATAGGCCGACATTCCGCTTTCCGAAATATAGACCACAAGTCGCCACTCGGCCGTATCGTCGATCCTTACCCCTCTGTATGTTGTCAGTCGCTCTTCATCCATAATTTCAATTCTTAGCGCGTCAGTTCATCTCGCCGGCCAGCGGACGCTCCATAAGCACTTTCACCTCTTCCGACGGCAGTCCGCTGCCGAATAGGAACATGAGCTTCGTTATCGCGGCCTCCGACGTGAGGTCATGACCGGAAATCACACCGGCCTGATAAAGGCCGCAGCCGGCCTCATAACGCATGGGCGTCACCATCCCGTTGTCGCATTGCGACACGTTCACAATCACTATCCCCCGCTCCACGGCATCTCTGACGGCATCGAGAAACCAGCTGTCTGTCGGTCCGTTGCCGGCGCCGAATGTCTTCATCACAATACCTTTCAGGCCCGGGATGTTGAGTTGATGTCTGACCACATTCTCCTGTATGCCGGGAAACAGGTCCATATACATAACATTCGTATCCAGACTATAGTGCGTTTTCAACGGCTGATTATTCGGACAACGCCACATCACCTCCTTGCGATAACTGATGCCGAGTCCGATGCGCGCGAGCCGCGGATAATTGCTGCTCTTGAAGGCATTGAAGTTGTCGGAACTGTGCTTGGTCGAGCGGTTGCCGCGCCAAAGATTGTTCTCGAAAAGTATCGCCACCTCCTGCACCATCGGGCTCCCGTCAGCATCTTTGGCAGCCGCCACCTGCAGCGAAGTGATCAGATTCTCTTCGCCGTCGGTGCGTACCTCCCCTATCGGCAACTGGCTTCCCGTGATCACCACCGGCTTGCGGAGGTTCTCAAGCATGAAACTCAAGGCAGAAGCCGTATATGCCATAGTGTCCGTGCCATGGAGCACCACGAAGCCGTCATATCGTTCGTAGTTATCATCAATCACTTTGGCGATCTCGCCCCAATGGGTCGGATTCATGGAAGATGAATCCAGCGGCTTGGCGAACTGAAAATTGTCCACGTCAAAGTCGAGCATCTTGATTTTCGGCACATTGTCGATAAGATGGTCGAAATTAAACGGCTCGAGTGCTCCGCTCTCGGGATTCTCGATCATGCCGATTGTCCCGCCGGTGTAAATCATCAGAATGCGAGGCCGCTTCTGACTTGTAGAGGAGGTGTTAGTCATGCTTTAAGGTATTTGCTGAAGGTATTTAGTGCAAATATACTAATATTTGATGAATATCTGACTTTTAGAAACTGTTTAAATTTATTTTC
>URNY01000163.1 GCA_900549375.1 uncultured Bacteroidales bacterium
CGGCTGGTCGTTAATGCATACCTTTGAGAATTTATTGCCATCTCTGGTTATTCCCGCTTGTTGGCTTTTCGTCCTGATTTTCTTCAAATCAAAAGGGATAACAAAAACGAATAATCAATATTCTATCTTTTTATGGGCGACAATCATAATCAACTACATCGTTGGAATATATCTTGGGATGGGCTCCGGCTCGCGAATGCTGACTATCGCCAACGCATTTTTTATAGTCTTGATCATCAGAGATCTCGATGGCACGCGTCCGCATCTCCTCGGATTCTCAATCCTCTCAATTGTATTTCTCTTTTTAGCAGGTTTCCGCTATTTTTCTATCAACAGGCTTAACTATAAAAACATTCTTATCGAGAAGAGTTACCATGAATCTAAAGATGGAGTGGTAACCCTTCCGGATTCCATCTATTTTTATGAATACCGCTCTTTTGTGGTCCGGCCACATCCCTATATGATGAAAGAGAGGGCTCTTTATCCCGACAAGCCCGATATCCGCATTCGGCCTGTTTCCATGGAATCTCTCGACCTTTCCAAAGACACAAACATGCTCATCAAAATCGGGCCGCAAAGATGGATTATGATTCGCTCTAAAAAGAGTCCGGCAGACTTCTTCATTGAGAAGAATCTTCTTCCGTGGTTGTCGGGCAAGAAACTCCCGACCCGCAAAATTGACTGGGATCAGATAAATTCCGAAACTGTTATCGACAGCACAGAGCTCTGGAAAGCTGCCGTTTATGAGAATGATCGTCCTTATATCATCAGTAATATATACATGAGCAAGTAATGTCAACTCATTCGAAATCATATCCGGATTATAGATTCTCTCGTTATATCCCTCTGGCTCTCATTTTATTTGCAGGGATTTGCTATTGCTTCATGGGGTTCTATATGCCGCCGCTCGGCGACGACCTCGGCTTCATCAAGTCTTTTGAGGAGCAGAACGATGCCTGGTTTGCTTTCCCCCGCTCTATGTACCGACACTGGATATGGAATAACGCGCGAATGGCCGATATGCTGTCTCCCTTATGGCTCTGCTTCCTCCCGGAATGGCTGAGGGCTCTCTTTCATGGAGTTTTCACATCTCTTTTCCTTCTGCTCATTATCCACCTCTGCGAACTCGGCAAAACCCTCCGTTGGAAGACCCAGACACTCATAATAGCCCTCGTGATATTCACCTTCCGTTGGGATGCAATCTGGATGGAATATGTGGCCACCTTCAATTATGTCTGGAGTGCAGTTTTCGGGCTATTTGCCCTGCTTCTGCTTTTCCGCAAACCGGCCGATTCAAGAAATCCCCTCTGGTGGGCCGCGGCAGCTTTCTGCTTTCTCGCCTCCTCTATGCACGAGGCCCTCGGAGTCCCACTTGCATTGGGAATTCTCTTCTATTCTGCCGTATCGGGAGCATGGCAAAAACAGAACACTGTCGGAAAAGCAATGATTGTCGCTATGATAGCCGGTGGTCTTTTCACGCTGACTTCCCCGGCATCCTACAGCCGCGTCGGAGGTATGCTGCAGCCTGAACCCGTCCGGGAGCTGCTTCTTTTTTCGGGTGGTTACGTCGTTATTCTCGTTATCGTTATAATCGCATTGCTCATTGCCGGTAAAAAATCTCTTCTCATCCGCCTCTCAAAAACTGAATGGTCGGTGTTCGCAATTGGTGCCGTTGTGTCGGCTTGCTTCATGCTTCTGAGCCAATATGGTGGAAGAACAGGATGGTTTGCCCAAACATTCGCTTTAATAGCTCTGTTCCGTATGCTTCGTGAATTGCCTACCATCAGGATATCAAAGCAAATCAACATTGCCGCATTTATCATAGCTTCGGTTTTAGCTATAGCCGTGATCCTGCATCTCATCCTGCTTGCTGTTTGGCAGGAAAAGCTCGGCACAGAAGCCCGACAGGCCATCTCGCTTATGCAGAAAAGTACCGATGGCTTGATATTCATGGATTTCACGCCCGATACTGCCCAGCCCTGGTATCTGCTCCGCAAACCTCACGGCGTTCCCGATGCCGACGACACATATTATCGGGCACGTGTAAGCAAATACTATTGCAATGAAAAAGAGGTTGTGATTCTTCCCGAAAAGGCTGAAAATCTGTTGAAGCGCGGCAAATCACAATTCCGCGAAGGAGATATCTTCGTCACCGACCGGCAGTTGGACGGTGTATACGGCGACACAATAGTACCTATATATCCCCGCGTCTTCACAAAAATCGACGGCAGGGAATATGTGGAATCTCCATTCAGCTACAATGGCAAAAATCTCTTCCTCTATTCTCCGGTCGACCGCGATGCGGGCGAGAAATAGGACTAATCAATGCAAGCAAATGCACACCGCTGACAGAGATATCGCAAGGCTCGCCATAAGGACGAATACAGAACGCCGTGAAAGGGTGAGCCTGTATCTGAAAAAGTAGATAAGCGATATCATCAGCGTATAGGAAAGATACCATAACACGAGGGCAACGCCAATACCATTAAGCCCGTAAAGACGATAGAACAGGATATTGAGCGCCACGCCCACGATCGCGTCGAAGGTCTCGGTAAACATATATACCCGGCCCTCTCCTTTAGCGAGAATCGAGAAGGCCATGCAGTTGCTCACGGATTTGAGAATCACGGTCAGAATGGCAATCGTAATGAATGGACGGACCACGAGGAAATCGGGCGTATAAAGGATTCTGATTATCAAGTCCTGAAAAACAAGGAATAAAATAAGAAGCGGCGTGAAAATGGAGAGCAGGAGGTTCGTTTCATGACTCACGAACATCGACATCCGTCGCGGCGAATGACTGTTGGCCGACATCCTCGGATAAAACTCCATTCCGACCGCACTGAATATCAGCGAGGTGTATCGGATAACCAAAGTATTGCCGGCCTGAAAATAGCCTACCTCCGCCGTGGATGCCTCGCGGTTAAGCCATGACAGAAAAATCATCTGCGCGAGATTGGTGGCGAACGTCGCAACTGCCATATATCCTCCGAGTCTCACAAAATCCAGACCTTTACGCATTTCTTTCGGCGAAGAAAGTCGATATGCGTCGCCGCGTTCGCGACTAATCATAAGCGACACAAGCATAGCCGCTCCATAAGCAAGAATCGAACCGATCACGCTCTCCTCCCCCAAAAAACGAAACATCGGTATCGAAACCACAAGACCGGCCACGGCTCCTGTCATATTGGCTCGGGCAAGCCTTCGGAACAAACCTCTCCCCTGAAGCATCGCCTGTTCGGCGCCGGTAAGCGAACTGAGCAGCAATGAACCGCTGACAATCATGAACTGCCACCATTGGTCAGGCTCTCCGAAAAACCAAAGGGAAAGAAGTGGCGACAGTGCACTCATCGCCACACTACCAAGCAATCCCACTGCCCAACTCCAGGAACGCAATAATCTCGCAAGTTCCCTTAATCGCCTTTTATTCTCACCGGCTCTTGCAATTTCGCGCACGGAACTTTGCCGCAATCCGAAGCCTGTCAGAATCGAGATTGTATCTATGCTGCTGTTGAAAATGCCGAAAAGTCCGACGCCGGTAGCACCAAGCCACAGCGCCACGAGTTTCATTTTCACGATCGAACAGACTATTCCTACAGCCTCGGCACCTGAAAAGAGGCCGATAGCTTTCAGTATCTTGCCTGTAACGCCGTTTCTCCTCATTATCGATTTGCTTTGATCAGCCGACCGAACACGAGTTCGGCGTGGCGGCGCAGCGCAGACCCGTGCCCGTAGTGGCGCGCCATCACCTGATAGCGCTCGCGCAAGGATTTGAACTTGTTGCGGTCCGTCAGGCCGTCGCTCAGATAGTCGACCACTATGCGGCGCAGATTCGTGCACCGCTCCTCATCGGCCGCCTTGATGCAGCGGATTGTCCAGTCGTAATCGGCCGAAAAACGATAGCGCAAATCATAACGCGGAGCTATCGCACGTCTCACCATGAATGCCTGGTGGCATATCAGCATACCCTGCGCGAAACTATCCACCGTGAGCCGCTCCGGCGCCGAATAATGCCGCGGAGCTATTATGCGCCGCTCCGCATTCACTATCACCGTGTCGCCGAAAATGATGTCGTCGCCCAAGCGCGCCCGCCGCGCATAATCCTCTAATGTGTCGGAGCTATGGAATGTATCCCCGGCATTAAGAAAAATCACATATTCTCCGCGGGCCATCGAAAGCCCCTTGTTCATAGCATCATAAAGACCCCCGTCCGGTTCACTCAATATCCTAACCCCGGGATACTTGCGGGCGATATCTAAAGTGCCGTCAGAAGAGGCCCCGTCGATGATGATATGCTCCCGGTCGGTCATCGTCTGATTTGCCACAGACTCCATCGTCGGCCGCAACACCGACGACGCGTTGTATGTTATCGTAATCACTGAAATAAGCGGCGACAGGTTCATGGCTTGCAAATTTTTAAAAACGTTCAGAAGCAAATATAATAATTTTTTCCATATTTATTTCCATAAATATTTTGGCCTTTGGATAAAATAGGATAAATTTGCAGTGTATTACAAACCAATTCTGCGGATGGCGCGATTTCCCGCCGTCTGCTTTTACTTAAACTTTAAAGCTAATTAGAACTATGGCTTACGTTATTACCGACAGATGCATCGCATGCGGCACTTGCCAGCCCGTATGCCCCGTGGAGGCTATTTCCGAAGGTGAGATCTATCATATCGATCCCGACACATGCATCAGCTGCGGCAGCTGCGCTTCTGTTTGCCCCAACGACGCTATCGAGGAGGGTTGACATTTCAGCTGTAATCAAAAAACTGTGGCTGCCTGTTTACGTTTATATAGGTAGCCGCAGTTTTTTATTTTAATCTGTCTCCCTCATCGAAGAAGATTTATGGATTCTCTTAAAATCAAAGTTCTAAACCGAAGCCACCATCCCCTTCCGGCATACGGCACCCACGAGGCCGCGGGAATGGATCTCCGCGCATATCTCCCGGAAGGCCCCATGACACTCCGCCCCATGCAGAGGGCGCTAATCCCCACGGGCATACATATCCAGCTTCCTGCCGGCTATGAATGCCAGATACGCCCCCGCTCCGGCCTGGCGCTGAACTATGGCATTTCAATCGTGAATTCCCCGGGTACGGTCGACGCCGACTACCGCGGCGAAATCGGCATCATCCTCATCAATCTGGGAGAGAATGATTTCACGGTCAACGACGGCGACCGGATCGCCCAGATGGTGATAACCCGCTACGACCACGTGATATGGGAACCAGTCAAGGAACTCGACAGAACCGAACGCGAAGACGGCGCTTTCGGCCACACCGGCCGCCGCTGAATAAATAAAAGAATTATGCTCAGTTACTTCCGACATCATCTCGCCCCGCTCCTCGCCATGTTCGCAATGGCGGCCATCGCGTTCTGTGCCCTCGGCGCCCCCAAAGCCCCGAAAAACGATATGTCG
>URNY01000164.1 GCA_900549375.1 uncultured Bacteroidales bacterium
CCTCGGAGGTGCTCGTGAGCTGTGTCACTGCTATCAGCAACGGGCGGGTTCCGTCCGGGCGCGTTAGTCCCTCGAGCGCGGCCCGCATCATCTCCACGGTTCCGGCGGCATGCACGTTGGTCATGTCAACGTCGAGTGCCGACAGAACGCGCATCGCTTTCTTCACCGTGTTGGGTATGTCGTGAAGCTTGAGGTCGAGGAAGATTCTGTGGCCCCGACGCTTTATCTCTTTCACAATCTCATTGCCCGCACCATAATAGAGTTCCATTCCTATCTTGAGAAAAGGCTTGCGCGGCTCATCCTTGAATTTGTCGAGAAAGGCGAGTGTCTCCTCTGCCGAGGGGAAATCACATGCTATAATTACGTCTCTCATATCGTGTTGTTATTTATTCCTTGGTATTATTTATTATTTCTTCAAGTCGTTCGATCTTCAGTTCGGCCATTCGGCGGGGGAGTGCCTCGATAATGTCGCGGCATGCGTAGGGGTTCACGAGATTTGCCGTGCCGACCTCTACGGCCGAGGCGCCGGCCATCATCATCTCGATCACGTTGTCGGCGCTCACCACGCCTCCGCAGCCGATCACGGGTATCTTCACCGCGTGCGAAACCTGCCAGACCATACGCACCGCTACCGGGAACACCGCCGGGCCGGAAAATCCTCCCATCACGTTGGCTATCACCGGACGCCGCGTGCGCGTGTCTATGCGCATGCCTAAAAGGGTATTGATAAGGCAGAGTCCGTCGGCGCCGGCCTCTTCGGCGGCGCGGGCTATCGCCGTGATGTCCGTGACGTTGGGGGAGAGCTTCACCACAAGCGGCTTTGTCGTAACCTTTTTCACGGCCTTGACTACATCGCGCACCGAGTAGGGACTCGTGCCGAAGGCCATGCCGCCACCATGAACGTTCGGGCAGCTCACGTTGAGCTCTATTATCGCAATCTGTTCCTCAGGGTCGATCAGTCGGCAGCATTCGGTGTATTCATCTATCGAGAATCCGCTGATGTTGGCGATTATCGGCTTGTGGAAAACGCTCCGCATTTTCGGCAACTCCTCGGAGATAACCTTATGGATGCCCGGATTCTGGAGCCCCACGGAGTTGATCATTCCCGCCGGACATTCGGCGGCGCGGGGGAGGGGATTGCCATATCGCGGCTCGAGGGTAGTGCCCTTGAAGGAGATGGAGCCCAATATGTCGAGGTCATAGAATTCAGCCATGCCGTAGCCATAGCCGAAGCATCCGCTGGCCGGTATCACCGGGTTGTCGAGCCTGACACCGCAGATCTCCACAGATGTGTCTTTTCTCATTTCCATATCAGTTCCTCTTTTTTGAATACCGGACCATCCTTGCAGATACGTTTGGCGCCGTCGCGCGTCTCAAGCGAGCAGCACATGCAGACGCCGAAACCGCAGGCCATGCGCTCGTCGAGCGAAAGCTCGCCGGTTATTACAGGAATGCCGCACAAGGCGCGGAGCATAGGCATCGGTCCACAGGCATAAAAATAATCGTAAGCACCCTCTTTCCAGCCCGGAGCGTCGGTCACGAATCCCTTCACGCCATAACTGCCGTCGACGGTGGTGACGACAGTGCTGAATCCCATATCCTTAAATTCTTTCTCAAGCACCACATCGGCGGATGTGTTGAAGCCCAATATTATTTCAGGCTCTTTTCCCGCGAGGCGAAGGGCCTTGGCGAGATTCAGCAGGGGAGCTACGCCTATGCCGCCTCCCACGAGTACCGGCCGCTGTGTCTTTACCTCTGTGTCGAAACCGTTGCCCAATCCTGTCAGCAGGTTGAGTGTTGTGCCCGGCTTCATCTCGGACATCTGACGGGTACCCTCGCCCACAACATCATAGAGAAGCGTCAGCGAACCCTCCGAATAGTCGCACACCGAAATAGGGCGGCGCAGGAATTTTCCCTCCACCGCCACATTGGCGAACTGCCCCGGAGCCGTGAAATCGGAAGTGTCCCCCTCCAATACCATGCGATAGGTTTTCGCGGCTATCCTCTCGTTGGAGGCTATGCGGAAATTCCGCTCTTTATATCTATCTTGCATCATAAAATATCCATGTCGTTTGCGGCAAAGATTCCGGTGCGGTCAAAAACCGGTTTGCCGCCGGCTATCGTCATCATGATTTTTCCTGTCAGTTCCATTCCTTCGAAAGGTGTGCTTCGGCCGGCGCCGTGGAAGCGGGCAGGATCCACTCTCTCCGTGCTTTCGGTGTCCACAAGCGCGAGGTCCGCGCGTTCTCCCGGTCGCAGGCCCCCTTCAAATCCGAAGATGCGGCGAGGGGAGAGGGCCATCATCTCGAGCATCCGCTCCCAGCTGATGCGCCCGGTTTTCACCATCTTGCTGTAGATGGCGGCAAAAGAGGTCTCGAGTCCGACAACGCCCATGGCGCTCTTCTCGAGACCGCGCGATTTCTCGTCGGCCGAATGGGGAGCGTGGTCGGTGGCTATCACGTCGATGGTGCCGTCGGCGGCTCCATCTCTCAGCGCCTCCATGTCGCCGCGCGAACGCAGGGGAGGATTCATCTTGAAACGGCCATCTTCCTGAAGGTCTTCGTCGCAGAACACAAGATAATGCGGGCCCGTCTCGCAGGTCACTTTCACTCCGCGTTTCTTGGCGGCGCGTATCAGTTCGACACTTTCGGCCGTGGAGATATGGCATACATGAAGAGGGCAACCGGTCTCCTCGCTCAACCGGATGTCGCGCTCTATCTCGCGCCATTCGCTCTCGGAGCATATTCCGCGGTGGCCGTGTGTGCGTGCATATTCCCCGCCGTGGATATATCCGCCGCGCAGAAGCGAGTTCACCTCGCAATGGGCGGCGAGAATCTTTCCGGTGGGGGCTATGCCGAGCATGGCGCGGCGCATCGTCTCCTCATCCTGCACGCCGCTACCGTCGTCGGAGAAACCTGCCACCAATGGCGCGAGCGCCTCGTAATCGACAAGCTCGGCGCCCAGTCGAGAGCCGGTGATCGTGGCGTAGGGTACGGTCTCTATACGGGCGTCGCGGCGTATTATCTCAAGCTCGCATTCCAGGTTCTCAACGCTGTCGGGCGCAGGATTGAGGTTGGGCATCGGGCAGACTGTGGTGAAGCCTCCGGCCGCCGCCGCGGCTGTGCCTCCGGCGATGGTCTCCTTATATGAAAAACCGGGCTCACGGAAATGCACATGCACATCCACAAGCCCGGGAATCGCCACAAGTCCGTCGGCGTCCACCGTCACGCACCCGTCGGGAACCCCGATGCCCGGAGAGGAAGTCAGAGATTCCACCCACCCTCCGGATATAAGAATATCGACCCTCCCTTCCCGGCCGGAAGGGGAGAGCCGTGCATTTTTTATCAGGATTTTTTTCATTGTGATTCGCGGACACGGGCTGTCCGCCTCCGCATTGCAAAATTAACTCATATTTTGCGACCTGCAAAAAAATCCCGATGAATAATTAATGCAAACCTTTTAAATTGTCCAATGTAGTGATCTCTTCAAAAATTAAAAAAATTGAATTAGCTTAATTTGCCAATTAAAGGGATTCTAAGTAACTTTGCAGTAAATTCATGAACACGATGCAAAATCCCAAGAAAGCCGTGCTCACTCTCGAAGACGGCTCCCGTTTTGAAGGATTCTCTTTCGGATATGAAAAGCCATGTGCCGGAGAGGTTGTTTTCAACACCGCCATGACAGGCTATCCTGAAAGTCTCACCGACCCATCTTACGAAGGTCAGATTCTCGTAACCACCTATCCCATTCTCGGAAACTACGGCGTCCCCTCGGCCGAAAAAAGCAGCGAGGCCAATGTATGCGACTATTTCGAGTCGAGCCGCATCCATTGCGAGGCTATAATCTGCCAGGACTATAGCTGGGTGCCCAGTCATTGGCAGGCAGCGCGATCCCTCTCCGACTGGCTGCGCGACGAGAAGATTCCGGGTCTATACGGCATCGACACCCGCGCCCTGACAAAGCTTCTCCGCGACAAGGGCTCGATGCTCGGTAAAATCACGTTCGAAGGGGGAGAGGATATAGCATTCCACGACCCCAACAAAGAGAATCTTATCGCCAAGGTCAGCACCCGCGAAGTCCGCGAGTTCGGCGAAGGGGAGAAGAGGGTAGTGCTCGTAGATTGCGGCACAAAATATAATATCATCCGCTGTCTCACCCGCCGTGGCGTCCGCGTCACTCTCGTGCCCTGGGATTATGATTTCACGCAGATTCCCTACGACGGCCTCTTTATCAGCAATGGGCCCGGAAGCCCCGAATTCGCGGAAATAACTGTGGAGAATATCCGAAAGGCTTTCGAAATCGGCAAGCCGATTTGCGGAATCTGCATGGGCAACCAGCTCCTCAGCAAAGCCGCCGGCGCCAAGATCTACAAGCTCAAATATGGCCACCGCAGCCATAACCAGCCGGTGCGCCTGAGCGGCACGGAGAAATGCTTCATAACATCACAGAACCATGGTTTTGCTGTCGATAACGATACCATTCCCGCCGATTGGGAGCCCCATTTCATCAATATGAACGACGGCACAAACGAGGGTATCCGCCACCGCTCGAAACCTTTCTTCTCGGCCCAGTTCCATCCCGAGGCCAGCAGCGGTCCCAAGGATACGGAATTCATCTTCGACGAATTCATAGCCATGCTCTGAGATACTCTCCGATAATTCTCTCCATCCGATATTTCAGCCACCCCGACAACACAGCCAAAAAGATTCCACATGCAACAGATAAAGAAAGTTCTATTTCTCGGTTCCGGCGCCCTCAAGATCGGCGAGGCCGGAGAATTCGACTATAGCGGCTCCCAGGCCCTGAAGGCCATGAAGGAGGAAAACATCGAAACGGTGCTCATAAACCCGAACATCGCCACGGTGCAGACTTCCGAGGGGTTTGCCGACAAGATATATTTCCTTCCCGTCACCCCATATTTCGTGGAGAAAGTGATCGAGAAGGAGCGCCCCGACGGCATCTTCCTCGCATTCGGAGGCCAGACGGCCCTCAACTGCGGAGTGAAGCTTTATGAATCCGGAGTCCTCGAGAAATATGATGTCAAGGTATTGGGCACTCCGGTACGCGCCATCATGGACACCGAGGATCGTGAACTGTTCGTTCGCAAGCTCGACGAGATCGATGTCAAGACGATCAAGAGCGAGGCTGTATCGTCGGTGGAAGATGCCCTTGTGGCCGCCGACCGCCTCGGATATCCGGTGATTATACGTGCTGCCTACGCTCTCGGGGGCCTCGGAAGCGGTTTCTGCGACAACCGCGATGAACTCATCACGCTCGTGGAGCAGGCGCTATCCTTCTCTCCGCAGGTGCTTGTGGAGAAGTCGC
>URNY01000165.1 GCA_900549375.1 uncultured Bacteroidales bacterium
CGCGAGATCTCTTCGGTCACGATGCCCGCATCGCTCCCTCCGAGACTCGCAAAATATGCTCAAAAATCGCCGCCCCTACGACCCCGAAATTTTAAGGAACAGAGTCTAAACAACCTGAAAATAACTCAAAAAGATATTAATTATGGATAGATACCGGAAAGCACTTGCCGACAGCAGCGTTGTCGAGAACGATGCAGTTGTGGCCGAAGAAGTAAGGAAAATAGTAGAGGAGTCCGGCAAATACGCCACTCCCGAGGTTTATCAGTTCCTTTTCAGCTCGATCGATCTCACCACCCTCAGCACCGAGGATAGCGTAAAGAGCGTGTCGAAGTTCACTCAGCGTGTGAATGATTTCGACAACGACTTCCCGCAGTATAAGAATGTGGCCGCCATATGCGTCTATTCCAACTTCGCCGAGGTTGTCAAGGCCAATCTCGATGTCGAGGGAGTGGATATCGCCGTAGTGGCAGGCGGTTTCCCGTCGAGCCAGACATTCGACGCCGTGAAGGTGGCCGATGTCGCCATGGCTGTCGAAGGGGGAGCCAACGAGGTGGATATCGTGATGAACGTCGGCCGGTTCCTCGATGAGGATTATGAGAATCTCTGCGATGAGATCATAGAGCTCAAGCATACGGCACGCGACGCCCGACTGAAGGTGATTATCGAAAGCGGATGTCTCAAGACTGCCGCCAACATCAAGAAAGCGTCGATACTTTCCATGTATAGCGGTGCCGACTTCATCAAGACCTCCACAGGCAAGATCTATCCCGGAGCATCGCTCGAAGCGGCATACGTGATGTGTCAGTGCATCAAGGAATATTATCAGAAGACAGGCCGCAAGGTCGGCTTCAAGGTCGCCGGCGGCGTGCGTTCGTCGGAAGACGCGCTCCACTACTATGCCGTTGTCAAAGAGGTGCTCGGCGACGAATGGCTCAATCAGGATCTCTTCCGCATCGGAGCCAGCAGTCTGGCCAACAAACTTCTGACAACCATGACGGGCGAAGAGCAGAAATATTTCTGATTCATGTCCATTACACCGACAATTATATGAAATTCAAGGCATTGATGTCACTGGTGCTGGCGTTCCTGATCGGGATGTCAGCTCCTTTGCGTGCCGACGCGCAGGATCGCAAGATGTACCGCACGTATGGCGTCGCTTTCTACAACCTCGAAAATCTTTTCGACACTATCAACAATAATGGCAAATACGACCGCGAGTTCTCGCCTGCCGGTTCCAACAGATGGGACGGCAAGAAATACTGGTCGAAGATCGGCAAGCTCTCTTACGCCATTTCGCAGATGACCACCAAGACCACCCCCATAGGTCCGGCCGTGATCGGTGTCAGTGAGATCGAGAACATCACCGTGCTTCAGGATCTTGTCAAGGCCGATGCCATCAAGGACTGGAATCTGAAGATAGTCCATCATGACTCGCCCGATGCCCGCGGAGTAGATGTGGGACTGCTCTACAATCCGAAGCTCTTCCGCGTGCTGAGCGTCACCAATCACAGGCTGGTCGTTCCGGAACTTCCCCGTTTCAAGACCCGCGATCAGATGTGCGTGATCGGTCTGATGGGAGGGGCGCGTGTAGCAGTGATCGTAAATCACTGGCCTTCGCGCCGCGGAGGCGAGAAGGAGAGCAGCTGGCTCCGCGAGGCCGCAGCTTCACTGACGCGCTCGATCACCGATTCGCTCTATAAGATCGACCCCAACATGGGAGTGGTTGTTATGGGCGACCTCAACGACGATCCCCACAACAAGAGCGTGTCGGAGACTCTCGGCGCAGTCCGCAAAATCAGCGACACCCCCGAGGGCGGTTTCTTCAATCCCTTCTGGGAGAAGCTCGACAAAGGAATCGGAAGCTATATCTACCGCGGTTCCTGGGACCTTTTCGACCAGATCATCGTCAACCGCAATCTTGTGGATGGCAGATGCGGTCTGAAATTCCGCAGCGCCGAGGTGCTCAACAAGCCGTTCCTTCTCCAGAGCGAAGGGCAGTACAAGGGCTATCCCCACCGCACTTTCTCCGGCGGAGCATGGCTCAACGGTTATTCCGACCATCTCCCCACGGAGATATTCCTTGTTCAGGAAGTGAGAGGAAAATAGACTCTGTTCCTTAAAATTTCAAAGACTGACACAATAATAACTAAATTGACATTATAAAAATCATGCGAATTAGACTATCATTGCTGATGCTGCTGTGCATGGCGCTTCCATCGCTCGCCGCGACTGGACTCACCGGCACGCTTGTCGACGCCAGCACTGGCAAGGCCGTGGCCGATGCCAATGTGCTTCTGCGCGACCAGGCCATCTTCGTGACCACAGGCAGCGACGGCACATTCACAATCTCCAACGCCTCCCCGGGCACCGACGTGCTCGAAATCATCGCCAACGGATATGCCGACGCCTGGCAGGATGTAACCATCGTCAAGGACATGGTGAAGAATATCGGCGAGATCCGCCTGCAACCCGCCGGTTTCGAGGGCGCGACCCCCGATTCCGACCAGTTCCTTTTCAATGAGGATGAGATTCTCGACGACGAGGGAATGGGGCAGTCGGTAGGAACAATTCAGGGAGCCACCGACGACATATATTACCAGACCTCCAACTATGATTTCTCTGTGGCTCGTTTCCGCTGGCGTGGCTACGACACCAACTGGAACGCCGGATACATCAACGGTATCTATTTCAACGACGCCATGCGCGGCCGCTTCAACTTCTCCGGCCTCGGCGGCATGACTTCATCGGCCTTCCGCAACCGTTCGACCGACATCGGCCTCGCCGCTTCGGCCTACGGCTACGGCAGCCTCGGAGGCTCGAGCAATTTCACCACCTATGCGTCGGAATATGCTCCCGGCTTCCGCGGAAACCTCTCCTACACCAACTCCAACTATATGCTTCGCGCCATGCTCCAGTACAGCACCGGTCTCAACCGCCACGGCTGGGCATTCTCGGCAAGCATCATCGGGCGTTACGCTCCGGAGGGTGTGATCGAGGGCACGTTCTATAACTCGCTGGGTCTGCAGTTCAGCCTCCAGAAAGTCTTCAACGACCGCCATTCGCTCAACCTGACGGCATGGGCCGCTCCCACACAGCGCGCCACCAACTCCGCCGCCACTCAGGAAGCCTATGACCTTGCCGGCTCCAATCTCTACAACCCCTCATGGGGCTATCTCGATGGCAAGAAGAAGAGCGCGCGAATCGTCGAATCCGTCGACCCCGCCGTGCTCCTCAACTGGATATGGAAGCCGAAGATGGGAACGAAACTCAACACCGGTATCGGCTTCCGCAGCAACCGCTACAGCAGCTCGGCCCTCAACTGGTATCAGACAGCCGACCCGCGTCCCGACTATTACCGTTATCTCCCCTCATATTATCTGCCTGACGCAGAGCCCGGCACTCCGCTCTTCGACGCCCAGCAGGAGGTATACGATTTTGTGACCGACTGGTGGAGTGGCGACAAAGCCCACCGTCAGATCGACTGGAACCGTCTCTACCAGACCAACCTTCTGAACCGTCAGCAGTACGACCGCGATCCCGAGCTCGTCGGCCAGTCCTCCTATATCCTTGAGAACCGTCATTCGAATCTCACCTCATGGATGCTCAGCTCCTATCTGGACCACCGCATCAACGACCACATGACCCTTCAGGGCGGTCTGAACGTGAACTATAGCGACGGCCATTATTACAAGACCGTCCGCGATCTGCTCGGCGGCGAGTTCTGGCGCGATGTCGACAACTTCTCCGAGCGCGACTTCGCCGGCAACCCCGATATCCTGCAGAACGACATGCGCAACCCGAACCGCCGGGTATACAAGGGCGACAAGTTCGGATATGACTACAACATACGCTCCATCAGTGCCCGCGCATGGCTCCAGAACCAGATAACCACGGCCCACTGGAATGTGAACTACGGTCTCGAGGTGAGCTTCACCGACTTCGTGCGCCATGGAAACATGCAGAACGGACGTGCTCCCGAAAACTCGCTCGGCACAGGCCGTCACCACTCCTTCGACAACGCCGCCATCAAGGCCGGCGCCACCTATAAGCTCGACGGCCGCAACTACTTCACAGGCCACATCTCCTACGGCTCACGCGCTCCGATGCCCGACTACAGCTATGTATCGCCCCGTACGAAAGACGTAGCCGTCGAAGGCCTCAAATCCGAGCGCTTCCTGAGCGCCGACCTCTCCTACACCTGGAACTACGCCCGCTTCCGCGGATCGGTTACAGGCTTCTACACCAAGATGTGGGACGGCATCAAACGCTCCGGCTTCTACGACTATCAGCTCAATACCTTCATGAACTATTCGATGTCCGGCATGCAGACCGAATACAAGGGTATTGAGATCGGTATGGAATACAAGATTCTCAGCAACCTCTCGATTTCCGGTGCAGGAACTTTCTCGCGCTATCAGTATAAGAACAATCCGCTCGGAGTCCGCAGCTACGAGAACGGATCGCAGGAGGATGTCACCCGCCGCGTATATCTCAAGAACTACCACATCGGCGGAACTCCCCAGCAGGTATGGTCGCTGGCCCTGAACTATAACATCAAGCAGTGGTTCTTCGAAGTCAACGGCCAGTGGTTCGGCGACAACTGGATCGACCTTTCCCCGGCCCGCCACGAGGAGATGCCCGGCCTTTGGAAATTCTGCACCTCCGAGCAGGAATATATCCAGCGCCGCGACCAGATCACACATCAGGACAAACTCAACTCCGAATGGGTGATGAACCTGTCGATCGGCAAGGTGATCTACACCAACTTCGGTTCGCTCAACTTCAACGTGAGCGTCAACAACCTCCTCAACAACCGCAATATCCAGACCGGCGGCTATCAGGAAGGTAAGTTCGACTATACCGATTATAACGTCAACAAGTTCCCCAACAAGATATACTATGCCCAGGGCATACGCGTCTTCGTGAACGTGGGTATCCGTTTCTAACCTCTTAAAAAGCAAGAAAGAAATGAAAAGAATCAACATACTCCTCACAGCGGTTCTGGCATTGGCCGCCGGTTTCTCGTCGTGCGACGATGATCTGGCGCAGCCGCCGGTGAATCTACCAGAAGGGGGCGTCGGCACCGGAGCATGGGATAGCCCCATGACCGCCTATCAGGCAAGCCTCGGAAGCTTCAACGCCGAATATCCGGAACCCTGGGTAAAGGGATATATCGTGGGATATATCGATACCAATATCGCGAACGTGCTCAAGGATGAGACGGCGAAATTCACGGCCGACGGCGCGGTGAACACCAACATGCTCATCGCCATGAGTCCCGACGAGAAAGACTGGAAGAACTGCGC
>URNY01000166.1 GCA_900549375.1 uncultured Bacteroidales bacterium
GGCAGTTTGGCGCGGCGAGCGAGTTCCCTGACTTCGGATTTCGGCAGGTCGCCGAGGGGAAACATCAGATGGGAAAGCTGCTCGTAGGATATCTGTGCCAGGAAGTCGGTCTGGTCTTTGACGGGGTCGGCGGCCGTGGCGAGATAGAGCCGGCCATTCTTTTCGCGGATCGAAGCATAGTGGCCTGTTGCGGTGCGGTCGAATTTATAGCCCCAGCGCTTTTCGAAGAAACCGAACTTGATGAGTTTGTTGCACATCATGTCGGGGTGAGGGGTGAGGCCCTCGCGAACTGTCCGGAGGGTGTATTCCATCACGTGTTCCCAATACTCCTCATGGAGGGAGACGATTTCCAGAGGAAGGTTGTATTTGCGGGCAAGGAGGCGGCATATCTCGATATCCTCTTCCGCAGAGCAGTCGCCTTCATCGTTGTCCATTCCGATTCTTATATAGAAGAGATGCAGTTCATGGCCGGCCTTGTGGAGAAGGTCGACCACTACGGCGCTGTCGACGCCGCCGGAGACGAGCACGGCTATTCTCATACTTCTTCGAGTTCTGATTCGCTATGGTTGTCGGAATGGATGAAATGGAGTGAGAGGAAATAATCCACGGAAATTTTTCCGGGGCCGACAAGCAGGATGAAGAAATAGATGCCGATGAACATAATGGGGAGATAGCCCACCTGAGTCCATTCAAGCATGTAAGGCGCCTCTTTGACAGTGTCGTGGAGGAGATGATATTCCGCTATGGTCATGGCGAGAAGCGGTGGCACGGTCATTATGCGCGTCAGGAATCCGGCCATAATGAACAGCGAGCATCCGAGTTCGATGATTATCATGAGAGTGAGCGAAGTTTCCGGGCTCATGCCGAGCACGGCCGGGAAAATCGTTTTCGCCGCCTCGAAATTGTTGATCTGTCGGATTCCGAACTGCATGAGCATGATTCCGACGAATAGCCGCAGGAAGAGGCGCCCCATATTGGTATAGGAATAGCCGGTTGTCTGGATATATATTTTTTTGAAAAGATTCATAGCGGTGATTATTTATCAGCGGAGGTTTCCTTGAAAGCGATCTTCATGGCCTGGTCCACCGAGACGTTTTTTGCCATTATCTTTCCATCCTTGCCGATTACATAGAAAGATGGAGTGAGGCGCAGATCGAGAATATCCGACACAGTGTCGGAGGCCCCTGTAACCCAGTTTGCGGGATAATCGGTCATCTTTGTCTGCCAGCCGTCGACCGGGTCGGGGATGATGAAAAGCACGTTGACAAGGCCGCGCTCAACGAGCGAAGAGAACCTGACATCGGTTTCCATGCGCAGCTTGGCGTGTCGGCAGTCGTCGCAGTCGGGATCTCCGAATTCGATGATTGTGAAAACTCCGATGGGCTGGAATTTGCCGGGCGTCCCCGTAGGGGTGGTGAAATCGAACGAGGGAGCAATCGATCCGTTGAGCGAATTGCTGATCTGTCGCATCTGGCGTTCGTAGCGACGTTTGCGTATTTCAGGAATCTTCTTGTTTTTCAGAAATGCATCGAGGAATTTCAGATAGACTTCATCAATCCATATATCGGCGCGTTCGCTATATAGCGAGGATTCGGCCGCTTTAGTGAACTGGAGCAGCAGGGTGGGGTTTTTCTGAATTTTGTCGAGAAGGGATGCCACGGATTTGTCGACTTCCGCTTTTTCTGCCCATTGCATAGGAAGCGAATAGACTTTGAATGCATCGTTGAGGGCAGACTGGTTTACGGCTTCTTTTTTCTTGAAATCCATGTTGTCCCAGAAATGTTGCATCAGCCAGTTTGACTTGTCGGAGAGTGTGACAATCTCTTCGGGCGCCACCGGATATTCGAAAAGAGGCTCGATGGTTATGACTTCTGCCTTGACGGGAAGAACAAGTGCTAAAGAGAGAAGAAGTGCGGAGAATATTTTTTTCGGTTTCATATTCGGATTTGATAAGCCATAGACTCAGAATTTTAATGAACAGAGTCTGAGATTACATACTTATAACGCGGTTTTCAATGAATTTTGTATAAATTGCCGATAAAGCGGATAATTTGCTCATATCGCGTGAGAAAGGGCATATTATCCTGCGATTTGGTTATTCATCGAGGAAATGCCGGATGGCGTTTGTCCATGCGCGGTAGCCCGGGCCGGTGAGATGAAGCCCGTCGTTGGTGAAATCGCTTCTCATCCGGCCCTCTTTGTCGGAAAGAACGGGCCAGAGGTCGATATATGTCAGTCCGTTTTCTTCGGCTATGGCCTGTATGCGTTTGTTGAAATCCATCACTGTCTGTTCTTTTCCGCGGAGATTGCGGTAAACACCGAAACGGTTGTCGATAGGCATGATGGATTGCAGATAGAGTTTTGTCTGCGGCGAGCGGCGCATAATCTCCTTTACGAGATTTTCATACCGTTGGGCGAGCTTGTCGACGGAATGGCCGTGCGACACGTCGTTGATTCCGATGAGAAGGAATATTTTGCGGGGATGGCCTTTCAACACCTGATCCAGCCGCTTCATCACGCCCGGGATTATGTCGGAGCGAATACCCCGGTTTTTTACGTCCTCACGTTTGAAAAGTTCCTCGAAGTTTCCGCCGTCGGTGATTGAATTGCCGAGAAAGACAATGTCGTTTTCCGTAATCGGCAGATGGTCGAAGAGCGACACTTTCTGTTCCCAGTATTTGTCGGCGTTGGCCTGAAACGTCGGCATGAGCAATAGAGCAGCTGTCAGCAGGGCGGCACGTGCGGTTGCCGGTGCGGAGAATCTGAGTATATTCATAGCGGTAATGAACGTCGGTGATTAGCGGTGATTAAAGTCGGTGATAACGGATAAGTCTTTCGATGGGGTGAGGCTCGATGAGTCCGATCCTGAAACCTGTCAGTTCGGCTGCCTTGGCGAGCTGGGGGCTGAACACAGAGGCTAAGGAGCCCGCGAAACATACAGGCATTGATTCCACGCCGGGGTAGAGGGCCACATTCCTAAGAAAGAACCGTCGGAAAGAATCGGTGATGAGATCGTCGAGATAACGGCGCCCGGCGTCGTCGGCCATTGCCTCTCTCTCTCCTCCGTGCATAAGGCTATGTATAAATGGAACAACCGAAGCCAAAAATGCATTCGGTTTCTCTTCGCGATATACTTTTGATATCATATAGGGCAAAGATAGACGGAAAACGTCATGGAACGCATCAGTAATTGAAGCGGGCGCAATTCCCCGGTAAATGTCGGCAATAAATCGTTTCCCGATATATGCGCCGCTGCCTTCATCGCCGAGTATGAAGCCGAGAGGCGGAACGTTGGAAATAATATCGCTGCCGTCGTAGAGAGCGGAATTGGAGCCTGTGCCGAGAATGCATGCAATCCCTTTCCGGTGTCCGAGCAGAGCGCGGGCCGTGGCGAGCATGTCGGAATTAACGGAAATCCGCGCTTCGGGCCATGAAAGGCGCAAAGCCGTTTCCACGCATTCGCAATTCCTGTCTCCGACACATCCGGCGCCGTAAAAGTGAATTTCGCCCGGTTGGGGGAAGCGGGCGAAGGCATCGGCCGTTTCATGGAAAATGCGCGTCATCTGCTCGTGGGAAGCGATAGCGGCGTTTACGCCTTCGGACCTGAATGCGGCCGGGTCGGCGGAGTTATCGTAAATAAGCCGCCAGTCGGTTTTTGTGGAGCCGGCGTCGGCAATCAGTATCGGCGTTTTCATGCTACAAAAGTAGCTGAATTAGGGCAGAAATACAAGAAAAAGCCACCGGATTTTCCGGCGGCTTCATATCTATAATAACTGTCCTTAATGTTCTGTAATGTTCTTTTCAGATTAGAAATCCCAGTCGTCGTAGCCGATAACGTGACGGAGCTGCGGGTCGGCCTGAGTGCGGAGGTCGGTGAGCATATCGTTGTTGGTGACGTTCACGAATCGGAGCATCGGGTCGAAGGAAACGTCGAGGGTGATCAGCTGGTTGTTTGCGGCGTTGACTCTCTGGAGGAAGTTCATGTTTGCGAGGCTCAGGTATGTGAGGTCGTTCCATTCAACATTCACGAAAGCCAGATTGGGAGCATTCTCAACCGTGAAGCTTGTGAGGTCGTTGTAGGGAGCCCAGATCTCATTGATTGTGGAGCATCCTTTCACCGTGAGCTGAACCATGTGGTTATCGCTGCAGAGAAGAGTCTCGATTGCGGGAAGATCCTGAATATAGACTTTGGCAAGTTTGTTGGAGTTCATATTGAGGTTCTCAAGCTTTACGAGTCCGGCGAACGTGATGTTCGTGAGGTCGTTGTAGGCAGCGTAGAGCGATTTGAGCTGTGTGCATCCCTGAACGTTGAGAGTCTGGAGACGATTGCTCATGCAGTTGAGATATTCCAGATTTACGGCGTTGGAAACATCAATGGCATCGAGCATGTTGCCGGAAATATTAAGCTTCTTCAGCAAAGGAACTGATCCGAAATCGAAGTCTGCGAGGCGGTTCTTGTTAAGACGGATGATCTGAACCTGCGGGCAGGAAGTGATCGCCACCGACTGCAGACGGTTTTTGGCGGCGTTGATTTCCACAAGCGCCGGATTGCCCGAAAGGGTAAGGGAGGCGAGCTTGTTGCCGGAAACGTCCACTTTCTGGAGGGCTGTGAAGCCAGTGAGGTTAAGATTGCCGGCGAGTTCTTTGCCTTTCCAGTTGATTTCGGTGACATGACCGTTGACGACCGTCACTCCGGGGCAATTAGCCACGTTGTTGCCGAGCATTTTGAGGGCTTCTGCATTGTTCCCCCCTTTCGCAGCTGTCTGCGAGAGGAAACTATTAAGAGCTTTAGCCTCATTCTTGCTAAGGTTCTGAGCCCATGCGCACGAAAGTGTCATAAGGGCTGCCATGAATAAAACTGTTCTTTTCATAACGCTAATGTTTAAAATACCTTGTTATCTTTTTTTCCTTTAGAGAACCGGCTGTCAAATTGTCGTAAAGACTTTTCGATTCGGAATGTTCTTCATAGCTCTTTCGCCGATTCTAAATTTATAACATTTCTTGCTTCATATAGTTTAACATTCTAAATGATTTTTTTAAACAACTGCACGTAAGACTCTGTTCCTTAAAATTTCGGGGTCGTAGGGGCGGCGGTTTTTGCGCATATTTTGCGAGTCTCGGAGGGAGCGA
>URNY01000167.1 GCA_900549375.1 uncultured Bacteroidales bacterium
CCGCGAGGATGTGCCCGAATTCAAATCCAACAAATTCGCACTCTTCCCCTCCGTGTTCCTCTCATACTCTCTGCCGCACGACAACGAGCTGCAGATCAACTACACTCGCCGCATCCGCCGGCCATGGGGAGGGCAGCTCAACTCCTTCCGCAACATCTCCGACCCGACAAGCATCTCCTACGGTAATCCGGAACTCGAGCCGCAATATTCCAACTCCTTCGAGCTCAACTATCTCAAGAGCTGGACCTATCACATGATCTCTCTTTCGGCCTATGTGCGCACCGCCGACAACATGATGAACCGCATTTCCTTCATGGACGGCGACGTGATGTATTCCACCTTCGCCAACGTCTCGAAGCAGACCAACTCCGGATGCGAGATCGTGGTGAAGAACTCCCTTTTCCGGAGCCGTCTCGACCTGACGACAACCCTGAATCTCTACAACAACCATATCTCCGCATGGGACTACACCGTCAAAGCGCCCGACACCGGCAACCTCGTGAAACTTTCCAACGCCGCCCAGAACAGTTTCGCATGGGATATCCGCGTAATGGGCAACGTGAAACTACCGTGGTCGATGTCGCTGCAGGCCACAGGCCGCTATTCCTCGGCTCATAAAGAGGCTCAGGGAACGCATCAGGGAGGCTGGAGCGTGGATGCCGGAATACGCAAGATTGCCGGCAACTGGTCGTTTTCCCTCAACTGCCGCGACATCTTCGACTCGCGCAAATTCAAAAACACCGTCTACGGGCCCGGCTATACGCAATACTCCAAACGCTGGCGCGGAGGACGCACCCTCAGTCTCACCATCAAATATTCCTTCGGCAATATGAAAGCCAAGCAGAACCGCCGCAATCAGGGAGAACCGATGAGCGGATCGGGCTACGAGGAATCGCTGGAATAAGCAAATAAGGGTGTTCGATTGTTATATAATAAAACTAAATAAAGTATTATGAAAAGGCAATCGAACACCATAGGGAAATATTTACTGACAGCTTTCGTGCTCGGGCTCTGCGCCTTGGGAATGACAGCACAGAACAGTCTGCCGGCTCCCGGTTCAGGGGGCAGTTTCCAACCGAATCCCTCGCCGGGCTTCGGACCGGCCTACGGACCGCCGCCCGGCTCCGGATGGTACCCGGGGCCCGGATATCCCGGCGACTGGGGGAGTCCATGGAATCCCGGCTGGAATTATAACCCGACGATTGTGGTTCAGCCCACGGTCACAACCGTGCCGAGTCAGGGCGTTACAAAGGTGATATCCTGCGGCTACGACGCGCAGGGCGTATGGCGCGTGGTCCCTCTCACTGTCAGCTACCAATACAACGGCACCGACTATAGCGTCTATGTGCTCAACGCCTGGAACCCATGGACCGACCAGTGGGACCGCGGTGTCGACGTATCGGCCTACAGCACCGACTACTATCTGCGCGGGGTGGAATATTCCTACTACGCAGTGCTCCCCACCGGCACTTTCTACTTCAATCTCTGACGTCCGTCGCGGATGCCGATCTCCCTCCTAAGTCAGCGATATATCGGCGATAATTCGCCGGCATGCTTGCCGAATTTAAAAATATTGAGTAAATTTGCATGAAAACCGTTCTTACACAAGTTTAACGGTTTTCATTTTTTAGTTTATAAAATTAGATCAAATCAAATCAGATCAAATCAGATCAATGGCAAAACAGGAAGATGTCTTCAAGACGATAATAGCCCATGCCAAGGAATATGGGTTCGTGTTTCAATCAAGCGAGATTTACGACGGTCTGTCGGCTGTCTACGACTATGGACAGAACGGCGTAGAACTCAAAAACAATATCAAACGCTACTGGTGGGAAGCCATGACCATGCTCCACGACAACATCGTGGGCATCGACTCGGCAATCTTTATGCACCCTACTATCTGGAAGGCATCCGGCCATGTCGATGCGTTCAACGATCCTTTGATCGACAACAAAGACTCCAAGAAACGCTATCGCGCCGACGTGCTCATCGAAGATGAGATAGCCAAGTTCGAGGATAAAATCAACAAGGAGGTGGCCAAAGCCGCCAAACGTTTCGGCGACAGCTTCGACGAGGCGATGTTCCGTCAGACCAACCCGCGCGTTCTCGAAAACCAGCGCAAACGCGACGAGCTCCACACCCGCTATTCCGATGCGATGAACGCCAACGACCTTGCGGAGCTCAAGCAGATTATCCTCGACTATGAGATCGTCGACCCCATAAGCGGAACACGCAACTGGACCGATGTGCGCCAGTTCAACCTCATGTTCAAGACCGAGATGGGCTCCACGGCCGATGGCGCCATGGAAGTATATCTGCGTCCGGAGACAGCTCAGGGTATTTTCGTGAACTACCTGAACGTGCAGAAAACCGGCCGTATGCGCATCCCCTTCGGAATAGCGCAGATCGGCAAGGCCTTCCGCAACGAGATCGTGGCCCGTCAGTTCATCTTCCGCATGCGCGAGTTCGAGCAGATGGAGATGCAGTTCTTCGTGCGCCCCGGCGAGGAGATGAAGTGGTGGCAGGCATGGAAGGAGACCCGTATGGCATGGCACCGCGCGCTGGGCTTCGGCGACGACCGCTACCGTTTCCACGACCACGAGAAGCTTGCCCACTACGCCAACGCCGCCACCGACATCGAATTCGAGATGCCCTTCGGCTTCAAGGAGGTGGAGGGAATCCATTCGCGCACGAATTTCGATCTCTCGCAGCATGAGAAATTCTCAGGCAAGAAGATACAATATTTCGATCCGGAACTCAACGAAAGCTATGTGCCCTACGTGATCGAGACCTCGATCGGCGTGGACCGCATGTTCCTCAGCGTGCTCTGCAGCTGCTATGAGGATCAGGACCTCGGAGGCGGCGACCGCCGCGTGGTGCTTCACTTCCCGGCGCCGATAGCTCCGGTGAAATGCGCCGTGCTTCCGCTCGTCAAGAAAGATGGCCTTCCCGAAAAGGCCCGCGAGATCCAGCACCGCCTGCGCTTCGACTTCACCTGCCAGTATGACGAAAAAGACTCCATCGGCAAGCGCTACCGCCGTCAGGACGCCATCGGAACCCCCTATTGCATCACCGTCGACCATCAGACACTGGAGGATGGCACCGTCACCCTCCGCGAACGCGACTCCATGGAGCAGCACCGTCTCACTGTCGATGAACTCGAAAAAATTCTCGCAGAGAAGGTAAGCCTCAACAGCCTCCTCCGCAAACTTCTTTAATCACCTAAAAGAAATTTTTATATGAAATTCATAAAGCACTTGATGTTAAGCTGCGCCGCGTTGCTCGCCATCAGTTCCCTCACTTCGTGCAACTACAACAGCCTTGTGGAGAAAGAGCAGAAAGTGGATCAAGCCTGGGCTCAGGTCGAGAACCAGTATCAGCGTCGCGCCGACCTGATTCCCAACCTCGTGAACACAGTTAAGGGCTATGCGGAGCATGAAAGCTCCACCCTTGAGGCCGTGACCAACGCCCGCGCCGGACTCACCAAAGCCTACGAGGCATCGCAGTCCGTTGAGAACCCTCAGGAAAATATCGAGCAGTTCCAGCAGGCCCAGAGTGCTCTGAAAGGTGCCCTCGACATCTATGTCAACGCGGTTCGCGAGGCATATCCCGACCTGAAGGCCAACACCAACTTCATGGCCCTTCAGACGCAGCTCGAAGGCACTGAGAACAGAATAGCCACCGAGCGCAAGCGCTACACCGAGGCAGTGCTCGAATACAACACAAGCATCAAGAAATTCCCCACCACCATCTATGCCGGATGGTTCGGATTCAAAGAGAAACAGCAATTCAAGGCAGAACCGGGCGCCAACAAAGCTCCGGAAGTGAAATTATGAGAAAGCTTTTATATCTTCTTCCGCTCCTGATACCGGCTCTCACCGGATGTCTTGATAACGAAAGCGATACCGACTACACGGAATGGCGGCAGAAAAACGATGAATACGTAAGCCGCATGGAGGCTCTGACCGAGAACGGCCAGAAAGTCTATACCCGTATCGTCCCCTCATGGTCGCCAGGCAACTTCGTGCTCGTGAAATGGCACAACGACCGCTCGCTCACTGCCGGCAACCTGAGCCCGCTGAGCAATTCGATTGTGAACATCAAATATGAGCTGGAGGATATCGACGGCAAGAAACTCGGCGACTCCTACAGCTCCACCACCTACGGCGACAGCATCTATCAGAGCCGCCCCAACCAGAACATCGTCGGCATGTGGGCCGCTCTGACATCCATGCATGTCGGCGACTCCGTGACGCTCGTGATCCCCTCCGGATCAGGCTACGGCAACTCCAACATGGGAACAATCCCACCATTCTCGACACTTATCTATCGCGTCAAGCTCAAAGGCATCCCCGCTTATGAGAAGAACTGATATCCTCCCCGCAATTCTTGTTGCGGCTCTTGCCGGGGGCACCGGCGCAGCCGCCGCTTATACATTCAAGGGCTTCCGTTCGCTGCCAGCAACGCCTCTGAACATACCGGTAGCTCCCGACTCCTTGCAACGTGAGAATCGCTTCGAGAAATCGAAGCTCCTTGATGCACGCGAGCCCGTGGCGCTACGCAATCTCCTCGCCGACTGGACCACCGTGCTGCCCGACACGTCGGGCAGAGTCAGGGTTTCCGCATCCGATAAGCCGGAGCTGCATACTTTCACCAGCCGCCTGCGCGCTCCGAGATTCATGAAGGGAAAACTCGCGCTGAGCTCCACTTCGATGGCAGATGTGCTCGTCAACGGCAAATCCGTGACACGAAAATCGGAGTCCGACTCCCTCCCCACGGAAGTGTCGGCACCTCTCGCTCTCAATCCCGAAGCCGACTACGACATACAGGTCAATCTCGTCTCGCTTCCCGACGACAAGAGCGCCCCTGAATTCAAACTCGAATTCATTCCCGACAAGGAATATGAGGATGTCGCAATCGCGGAGGGTCCCTCGATCGGCCGCAGGTTCTCCACCCGAGACACGATGACCGGCGAACGCGTTTACAGCACAAGCATCTCCCCCGACGGACGCTATCTGCTCACTAAATATTCC
>URNY01000168.1 GCA_900549375.1 uncultured Bacteroidales bacterium
GCGATAGACGCGTATAGATTCTCGCAGCCGGACCTCAGGGGAACGGCACGGTTTATGTCGATGGGAGGTGCCTTCGGCGCTCTCGGAGGCGATCTGTCATCCCTTTCGCAAAACCCGGCAGGTATCGGCGTATACAGAAGCAATGAAATCGGCTTTACACTCGACCTCGATTTCCAGAATGCAAAATCCACTTCGCCCGGTTTCAATACCACTCAGAACCAGACGAAGTTCTATCTCGACAATATAGGCGGCGTAGCCACATTGCGTCTTCCGAGTTCGACAGTGCCCAATCTCAATTTCGGCTTTACTTACAATAAAGCCGTTTCTTTCAACAGAAGATATCGCGGCGCCATGGGTTTAGCAACGTCGATGACCAACTATATGGCCGGAATCGCCAACAACGAGGGAATCACTGTTGCCGATGTCTCTTCGACCGGCACCTATGACCCCTATAATCCTACCGACGGCGGTATCGCTGCGCCATGGCTCACGATTCTCGGATATGATTCTTTCCTGATCAATCCTGAGGGAAATCCCGACAACCCCAACTGGAACGGTCTCTACGGCAACGGTACGTACGGCACAGGAAGTTTCGATGTCACTGAATCCGGAAGCGTCGATGAATACAACATCGCCTTGGGTGGAAACATCAGCAACGTGGTATTCTGGGGTATGAATTTCGACATTATCAATTTCGATTACAAGATAGATGCCTTGTGGGGGGAGAGTCTCGACAATGCTTATGTAGTGAACCACAACAATAATCAGCTCGGAGTGACAAACGCAGACTGGGGTATGCGCAATCTTTATCGCGCAAACGGCACGGGATTCAACTATCAGCTCGGCGTGATCGTGAAGCCTGTCCAGGAGTTGCGGCTCGGTCTGGCATTCCACACTCCGACATGGTATAATCTGACGGAAACTTTCTCTGCATCGACCCAGCTCAATGCCTACAACAGCGTGGTCGGAGCCAAAACCAACAACGGATATGCCGGGTCCAACGAAGTGAACTTCACTTCCCCCTGGAAGCTGATTGTCAGCGCAGCCGGAGTGATAGGCAGCAAGTTTATCATTTCAGCCGATTATGAATGGAACGGCTATAACAATATGAAGTTCTCCGAACCGAACAGTTATTACGGCTACGACGGCTGGTATGACTATGACGACTGGGGTGATTTCTCGGGAGCGCCCGCTACCCGCAGCGGATATGATTCATTCGGCGCCACAAACAATGACGTTAAGAATATTTACAGAAGCACCAATACTCTGCGTGTGGGAGCGGAATATCGCATCACTCCGCAGTTCAGCGTCCGCGCCGGATATAGCTTCGTTTCATCGCCCGTGAAAGCAGAGGCCTCCAATAACCGCGAGACCATCTATACGGCCGGTACACTTCCCGACTATAGATTCGACAACACCACTAACTACGTGACCTGCGGTCTTGGCTACAAGCACAACGGTTTCTATGTGGACCTTGCCTACGTCTACAAACACATGAATTCCGAATATCATGCCTTCACACCTGATCCCACCGTTCCCGAGATACCGAGTCCTCAGGCCAAGCTCAGCCTGAACAACTCTCGCCTGATCCTATCGGCCGGCTTCAAGTTCTAAAAATCTCGACAATCCAAATATGAACGTCCCGTAGCTCGACTGCGGGACGTTTCCTATTTTAGTGGTTTTGCTAAAATTTGTATCTTTGCCGTATGAATCGCTCTTTATCATCCGGCTTTTTTGTGGAAAGAAATTCGAGAGAGAATAATTACTCTGAAGATTTAGTCCGCAATAGCTTCACCGATAAAAATATCTGTGGGGAAAGCACGTCTTGCATTGTCTATCATACGCGCTGGCAGGGATTGCGGGTGGCCGTAAAACGTCTGAAGGCCGAGTATCGCACGGATCCGAGGTATGTGGAATCTTATCGGAAGGAGTATCAGCTCGGCCGGCAATTGAAGCATGACGCGCTGCCGGTCTATCGTGAAATGCATGAGGATGCCAATGAAGTCTATATCGTGATGGACTTCATAGATGGGGTATCGCTGAAAGGTTTTCTTGCTTCCGATGACGGGCCGGAATATTTCAGTTCGTTGGATAATCTCAAAAGATTCCTCACTCAGTTGTTGGGCGTAGTCGCTTATCTGCATCGTTCCGGAATCATTCATTGCGACATCAAGCCGGCGAACATAATGCTTTCGCCACAGCGATAGGGGAGTGATGCTGCTTGATCTTGATAAGTCTTACTCCGACAGCTTGGATTTGACTCACGGCGGCACGGCATTTATGAGCGATCCGTTGGCTGAAGGGGAGATGCCGACAGCTATTAAGGATTTCACTGCAATTGGCAATCTGATAGATTATATTGCGGAGAGAGTGCCTAAGTTTCCTGCCAAACGTTTCAGAAGATTCCGCAATGCATGCCGAAGTAAAGAAGCAACCGATGAACGACTCTCCTGGGCGTTGCAATCCCGGTCGGAATCCTATCTGTGGGCGATAGGAATCGCTGCAGTCTGCATAGCATGCGGAAGTTTATTATTTAAGTCAGACTAAGGTAGATTCAGAGCAGGAGCAACCCTCTCAACAGACGATGCTTGCGGAGGAAAGTGACACTGTCAGGATAATCGAAAGAATTGTTCCCGGGCAAAGTGCAAATCCGGCTCCCGATCAATCCCAATCCCAGGCCAAGCTCGTTGCCGATGATTTCGACAATCGGATGTCCGTTTTTATTCTGGAGGCAGAGGCGGCAATGGCATCGTTGCGAAATGGAAATGCTTCAGACAAAGAGATAAGGAATATGATTTTTCAGATGGTTGAATCATACTATTCAAAGTACCAGTCTTTGCTCAGTGACTATAAGTCGGAAAATCACGATATGCCGGGAATCGATGTGGGAGATGGCGGTAGCAAGAGCCTCCGAACGCAGCAAGGCCACTAAATTGTTGCAACAGTTCACGCAGGCTGCGTCCGATACTCTTGAACTACATCGCGCACATACACATCTGTCCGATTGAGCCGGGAGCGCTATTTGATCGTCTCGTAAAGCTCCTTAGCTCATTTATGCGATAATCTCGATAGATGTGAGGCCGCCATCCTTCGCACCCCGGTACGGGCCGAGCAAACGTTCTCCACGCCACACTCCCTTGACAAGGAATTCCTGTCCAAGGACGAGATGGGTGAGTTTGATCTTATCTCCTTTCAGCAGTTTGCTGTTTTTTGCTTCATTGATAATGAAGGTGTCGTCTCCACTATAGGTGATTACAATGATTCGTGATGGCTCCCATTTAAGCTGTATCTGCGTGCCGATTGCGAGATCCTTGACATCAATGGATTCCATGAATGTAAAATCGGAAGAATAATCATTTTCCCCGATTTCCCGGAGAAGCGCTTTGTAATTCTCGTATCCCAGCCACTTAGCCAAGATATCCATAGTGCTTACATGTGGCGTACGATTGCGTTCCGGAGAAGATTCCCCTACCAAACCGAGCATCCTCTTTACTGTCGTCTCGCCGATTCCAATCTTGTCGGCAAGCGACGCGCAGTCAGCCGAATACACTTTCTCCTTGCCATACTTGTCGAGTATCTTCTGAATGATGGATTGAGACAGCATGATCCTTTATATTTGTTTTGATACAATCGAATAATCGCAAAATTATAGGGATTTGCCGACATCCGCAAGCTATGGACAAACTGAATCATTATCAACATTTCACCGTGCAATATAGCCTATCACAGTCATTTTACAGCGATTTTCTTAATTATGTCACCCTGTCGGATTATGTATATGCCAGGGGCTTGACCATACTCCTTATTTTCTATTTTTACTCCTTCCATTGTATAAACCTCATATGGTACTGATGGATTGACATCTTCCATTACCTCATTTACGTTGGAATTGTCGAATTCCTTTATAGTGGAAAAACTATTCCATGGATTGGTGTTTTGATAATTGAAAACAGCCCCTTCGGGTACCCATAATGTTGCATTATTCAAGTTTCGCAAGTTGAACTTGCGAAACTTGAATCATTTATTTAGTTTCCCAAATAATCTCATCTCTTGCTCGGGAGAGTCGCGTAGCGACTGCACTTAGGGAAGTGCTGTCGCTCCGCGACAGGGTGAAGAAAGAGAGTTTGGGTTTCCGCGCACATCCTCGGGCTAACGCCCTGCGATGTACGCGGTTAACAGGCCATGTAGTCGCTCCGCGACTTGCCTCGTCAAATCTCAAATTTCATGCGAAACTTGAGTTATTGAGTCAATCGGCCACTATCGATGCGGCGACAAGCATCGGAACCGCGCGATCTCCGGCGCGGAAGCCGTAAATGAACCTGTCCTGTCCCTCTTTCACTTTCAGCTTTTTCCGAAGCTCGGCGGCACTCAGGGGATAATTCCTTACAGCTACATTGTATCTTTCCCCTTTGAGTTCTTTGCTTCCCTTTTTGTCGAGAATGCTGTCGATCCGAAGCATGCGCCCCGGAAAATCAGGGTGGGAATTACGCGACAGATAAAGGGATGTATTGGAGGAGATTCGCCTGAGTCCCTCGAACTTCCTGCAGATCGCTCCATAACAGGAGAGTTTCATCATGCCGGGGTTGGGCTCATAAAGATAGGCTCCGTTCTCAATCTCATCTGCAGAGGCAATCGGTGGGCAAAAATCGTTCAGTTCGCTTTTGGAAAAGAAAATGTCGCTTTTCAGATCCCCTTTGTCGAGAAGATCCACTATCTTCACGCCCTTGAATTCACTGCCATCAATCTCTACCAAAAGCTCCTTGCATTCTCCGCGGGCACAAACGAGGTGAATCCGCGAAGTATCCGGCAACTCGGTGAGAACCGCCGAAATGTCGAGCAGGGGAGAGGCTTTGATGAATATATGCCGTGCAACATTCCTCATTTCATCCATCATATCCAAAACATCCGGTGTGCAGTCGCGGAATGAATATGCGCGGCTCTTGTCGATATTTCGTCTTGCCGGGTCAATGAATATGATATCGGTATCAGATATATCCTTAAGTATAATGCGGCAGTCGGCGTTTATG
>URNY01000169.1 GCA_900549375.1 uncultured Bacteroidales bacterium
TCGGAATCGAGCTGCACTGCGAAACGTCCGCACTTGTCGGAGAGCAGAGCGCGGTTCCAGCATCCGCCGATGCCGAGGTTTTCGGAAGCGTCGACCTTGATGAGGACGAGTCTCGGATCGTCGATCTTTTCGAGAAGCTCACGGGTGCCGTCGGAGGAGTCGTTGTCGACCACAATAACATTGAAATCGAACGCGCATTCCTGCGAGAGGGCCGACTCCACGGCCTGACCCACAGTGCGGACGCGGTTGCGCACAGGGATCACCACCGATGCCTCGACGGGGAATGGCTCCGCGTCGTAGTCGATGGTATCTGAGGAAGGTGTCACGAGTCCTTCTATCTGCCGCAGATGGTCGGTCAGCGTCTTCTCCATCTGGAGCTGATAGACGCGGTTGCGCGGGTCGACGTAATCGTGTTGTTTCTCGCCGCTCTTCCGGTAGTCCACCCTCGAAACGGTGTAGAGATATTCCGGAATCATGGCCATCATCTTTCCGATCGTGACGCGCAGGCGCAGGGCATACCATCCGCCGTCGAGCATGTCGGATTCCTCGCTGGTGAAATCCTCCGTGGCGGTGAGCACATCGGCCACATTGAGAAGCACCAGAGGACCGAAGTCGAAATCATCGCGCACCGATCCCGGCTGATAGTCGTTTACAGGATGGTTGATCAGCGTGCCGTCGTCGTTGCGCTCGCGATAATAACAATATGTGAAAGTGGAGTCGATCTCCGAGGCTACTTCCGTGAGCCGGTGGATGCAATGTTCGTCGAGCTCGATCCGGCGGTCGTCGAGCTGCACAAGCACGTATTGCTCGAGACTGCTGTGGAAAATCTCTTCGCGGAGGTCGTTGACGTTGGTGAATCTTATTATTTTCATTTTAAGAAAGAGTCTAAGGAAAAGAGTCTTACCGAGTGATTCAATGTTTTAGCCTGTCGAGAATCTCCTTCATGAGCCTGTCTCTGTCTGTCTGGGTAGTGATGGCTTCGAAGGGCACGGAGAGCACGGCGTTGCGTCCCCTCCCTCGGTTCACGATGAACGCGGCCGGGAGATCGTTGTCGGTGAATGTAAGGAGGGTTTCGGCGTTTCCTCCTTCGGAAGGCGCAAGTACATCGGGATTCTCCACGATATACATGTCGGGATTAAGCGTGGCGCTGTATTGGAGAGTGCGTCCGTCGGAAGCGCGCAGACGTCCCGAGCGGGGACGCGCCACGGAATCCGTCGGGACGGCGCCCAACACCACTTCGGCGAAATTGCGGTCGTCCGCTCCGTAGCGGTAGCTGAAAAGGTCGGAAACCACATACTCGCCCGAGACGATAAGGTTGCCGCCGTTGTCGGAGAAAGAGCGCAGCTGTTTCTGCATCTCCGGCGTGAACGTGCGGAAGCGGAGTCCGCTCTTGCCGTTGCCCGTGATTCCGGCTTTCTGCTTGCCGAGAATGAGGTCGATCGTCTTATAGTCGGAGAGTTTCACATCTCCCTTCTCGACCGCATCGGCGCCGCACGATACGAATCCCAGGCCAGCGCCGGCAAACGAGCGGCCGTGGAGAGCGGGATAATCAAACGTGTTGCCGGCAATCACCTGCGTGGCGTAGTTAGACCCGCTGCGGCCGAACGATTCGCCGGCATTGCGGTTGAACTCCGTCTGATAGCCTGTGAAGGAGATGTCTTTGATGTAGGGCACACCGAAATCTGTTTCGGCGTTGAATCCGGCGCGGTTGCCGTCGGAAAAATGCGAGGGGGCGCTGACGCGCGAGAAGCCGTTGACGATGAGCACCGGCTTGCTCTCATCCGGAGCCTCACGGAGGGCGAGTGTCTCGGAAGGGAATGATTGGCCGCCGCGGTTAAGGGCAATTACCCGGAAACTATGGATATCGTGATCGGCCACTTTCAGATCGTAATGCGTGGCGGTGGTCTCGCCTATCTTGTGGAAACCGAGCTCGTTGCCGGAGCGACCCAGAATCACGTAGCGGTCGGGCATGGCCGTCTCTTCGAGCGGGTCGGGAGTGGGGGCCCAGCTCAGACGGTAGTGGTTTTTCTTGAGTCGCTTGATGGCGAAGTCGCCGACGGGGAGTGGCTGTATCACAAGCTGGCGGTCCTTGCGTTCGGCGAGGAACCGTGCGATACCTTTGTATATGGCGCGTCCGACATCGAAGCGGAACGCCGGGTCGAGACCATACCACATGTCGGCGAAGTTCTGATGGCTCATAAGCTCGATGAGAGTGGTGGGCACTTCCGGCACGCGGGCTTCTACGTAGGATTTGTCCCACATCGAGCGGCGTGTCCATGCCGGCTCGTATTTCTGCCGGATATCATTGGTGATCTGACGCATCACCAGATCGGTGAGCATTCGGGAGTTGATGCGCGGCGTGCCGTCGCGGTATGAATCGCCGTTTTGGGTGAAGTAGATTCCGAGCGTTCCCACAAAGGAATCGTCGGCGCGTTTGCCCGCATCGGAATGGAGCGCCAGCGCCATGTCTACCGGGATGTTGAGCCCCTCTCGGTTGGGAAGCACGCGCGAGCCGCCGGCAAGATAATTCACCCAGTGTCCGCGTGATGTATAGTCATCCTTGTAATCATCGGCTCCGTGGTAGGGGGAATAGACCGATTCCGGGAATCCGGCCCAATGCAGCCAATAGCGCGCACCCTCAAGGAAGCGAGGCATGCCTGAGGTGCGGAACACCGGCGGAGCGCTCTTGCGTTCCGGCTCCATCGGAGCTGCAGGAACCGAAGTGTCTGCTTCCTGAGAGTCGGGAGTGTCGGTGGATTCATCTGGGCTGTCGGAGGAATCAGAGCTATCAGAAGAATCGGTTTCCTCGTCGGCATCATCTTCTTCGGCGCTCTCTTCCGCTGCCGAGGCTTCGGCCGGCTCTTCGGGCGTGGAGGGATCGTAATAGATGTCGGAGCGGCGGTTGCTGCGGGCGATGTTGCCCATGCCGCCGCCGACGGCCTGAGCGGCAACGACAACTACAAGACCGGACGCTGGTTAGGATTCCAGGGCAAGGACTTGGATGCCGTTATCGACCTGAAAGAACCGACCGAGTTCAGCAAAGTGTCCTTCAACACGAATGTTGTGAAAGGGGACTGGATCATGGGAGCGGCAGGCGTTACCGTAAAGGTATCGGACGACGGACAGAACTTCAAGGAGGTAGCTTCCAAGGTTATCCCGTCTTTAGGCAAAGACGACAAAGACGGCCTTTACCCGCAGGAAATCTCCTTCGACCCGGTAAAAGCCCGCTATGTCGAAGTCATCATCAAGAGTGACAAACTCCCGACATGGCACGGAGGTGCAGGTAATCCGGCGTTCTTATTTGTGGACGAAATCAATCTGCAATAAGTAAATATTTAGGCACAGATTACACGGATTTCACGGATTCTCTTTCTCATCTCCGTGTAATTCGTGAAATCCGTGCCTAAAAAATATAAAGAAGTTTTGCTATTCTAACATATTCCCCCATGAAAAGAGACATACTTATCCTTTCTGCCCTTTGTACCTGTTGCAACCTTTTTGCCGAAGAGATCACAGTCAAGTATCTCAGGTATGCAGGTCCTTATGAAATAAAATTGTGTGCCGAATGTAACAAGATCATCTGCGCCGGGGTCGTGTAAGCGCCTTCACCCAGAAAAACATTTTTGTCCTTAACTGCATATCTTTTCAAGAAATACCCGGACTTTAATCTCGATTCTAAGTTTGTTCCTGCTATAATTTCGGATGATATACGGATTATCATGGACTATGAGTAATGAATTAACGTTAAATTTGGTATATTCATCTATTTTTCTTAACTTTGCAAGAACTTCAGGCAGAAATCCACTACTTTTTAAGTACATTAAGTTCTATTTTATGCATGGGATAACTTTTCATCCTCTCTTAGAAATTACACAGAGCCTGCTTTAAGAAAAAACATTTTATAAACCATTGCGAGGTATTGAATAAATGCCTTACTAAAACGTAACTTTATGAGATATAAAGATAGTTTGCAATTGCCATTTTTTTGGGCGATAAACATCATTTTACCTATAACAGCAGCTGTATACTGCTATAATTTTAGATTGTGCAAGCTACAGGAGAAAAGAGACGTGTGATGACGATGGCAGTTTACGGTTCTGATAAGGAATAAAGTCTTCAAGATATTGAAACAAGGGGAAAATAAAAGTGAGATTCTGAAGGAGACCGGAAGTACAGTCGCCATAGACAACACAAGCCTCTCTGTCCGGGAGGGTAAGATATTCGTAATCACGGGACTTCCAGAAAGCAGCAAATCAAGTGAACGGACATAGGGATTTGATAGACAACTGGATTCCAGACAAGAAAGAATATTACCGATAAACGTCACGCTGGAATGGACGTTCAGACTTTCCTTGTGATGATGTCACTATCGCGTACATGGAATAAAAAACACCACGACTACAGATACGCTCTGAAGATTTGTGGAATGATGAAATCTTATACCATTACCACATTTGGAATAGCAGAAAAGATCAAGAATTATATCTTATTGTTGATCTTGCAGACATAATTCGTTCAAAATGACTTTTATCAATAATTAATTGTCCATTTTATGTAATAGGCGTAGCATTATGCTTTTATAACTTTGCATCATCAAAAATTAACGTTATAAACCAAGTGATTCGGTCACTAAAAACAATATCAGTGCCAAAATGAAAAAAAGTATTTTTTTCTTCTTCCTGTTATTCAGTTTGCAAGCTTTTTCACAAAGAGTTGCGATAAAGAACAATCTCGTATATGATGCACTGTTGACTCCCAATCTATCGCTGGAGTTTTCTTTTGGGGAAAAATGGACCTTGGATACCCAAGTGGGCATGAATTTTTTCTTCTATAAGAACGATCCCACTGCAGATGAATACAAGACAAAGAAATGGAGCCATTGGCTTGTGCAGCCCGA
>URNY01000170.1 GCA_900549375.1 uncultured Bacteroidales bacterium
CGCTGCCGCAGTCGGGCACGAAGCCGTAGGCCGTGGGGCAGACCCAGTCGGGATTGGTCGCAAGGTAGGGGATGCCTTGTCCGAGCAGGATGCAGGCGTCCTCCAGCTTTTGAAATGTCAGCTCGGTGTCGAAGCCCATCAGGAGCGCGTTCGCGTCCTCACGCCGTTCTGCGACGGTAAAGCCAGCCGCGCGGAGCTGTGATTTCATCGACTCCGTACCGCAGACGTAATAGCGTCGGTCTTCTCCGCCGTGCTCGCGGAGATAGTGAATCAGCGCGTCGACCGAGGTGAGAAAATCGGCCGCCTCCGTCGCGACGCCGAGGCGCGTGAGCTTTTTGACGTAGGCCTCCACGCTGCGCGAGGAGTTGTTTGTCAGAAAGCGGTACTGCCCGCCGCGTGCGCGGATGGCAGAGAGCAGCTCGCGGACGCCGGGAAAAAGCCGGTCGCCCAAGTACAGCGTGCCGTCGAGGTCGAATATCACCAGTTTCTTCATATCGAATCTTTTTGAATTTTTTTGAATCTTGTTTCAGAACGGGTAACCAATCGAGAAATGGAAAGAGGAGTCGCGGTGCCAGTCGGGATGAATCAGCGGCCAGGGTTCGGCTCCTATTGCCGGATTGTGCGCTTTCATACCCAAGTCGAAGCGGAGCAGAAAATAATTGAAGTCGAGACGTATTCCGGCTCCGTAGGCAGCCGCCAGCTCTTTATAGAACGTTTTGAAGCGGAACATTCCTCCGGGCTGGTTCTCATAATTGCGGATAGTCCATATATTGCCCGCATCGATAAAGAGAGCTCCTTCAACGATCCAGAAGAGTTTGGCGCGGTATTCCACGCTGAGGTCGAGGCGGATGTCGCCGCACTGGTTGATGAAATCGCTCACGGAGTTGGAGCCGGGGAACCGTCCCGGGCCGAGCGTGCGCACATCCCATCCGCGGACGCCATTGGCGCCGCCGCCATAGAACCGTTTTTCGAAAGGCAGGATGGAGGAGTTGCCGTAGGGCACGCCCACTCCGAGGCCGAAGCGGCAGGCCAGCGAGTTGCGGGTATCGAAAATGCGCAGATAGGAGAAATCTCCATCCACCTTGGCATATTGCGAATAGTGGATGCCGAACACCTTATACGGGTTGGCGTGGAAATCGGAGCGATGGTTGAAGATGCTGCTGAGCGCGAAGAGGAAATTGCCCGCCACCTCCGCATTGACGCGCACGGAGTAAATGTCGCGTTGCATGGAACGCGACCAGGGGGTGTCGGCGCGTTTGTTGGTATGGTAGAAGCTATAGCCCATGCGCATTATGAAATGGTCTTCGTAGCTATAGCGGAGAAGCGGATTGTCGGGAGCAATGTCGTCGAGGAAATTATTTGTGCTTTCGGGCAGATAGACATAGTTGATGTCCACCGGCGTAAAGGTGTGGCGGTTGCGGTTGAAGCGTTCCGACCATTTATAGCTCCATCCGGCCGTGGAGATGATGCGCGTGTATTCGGGCCGCTCCTGATAATTCATCGATATGTCGAGCTCCGTCGAGGCCTTTATGCGGCGTTTGAAATTTTCTCGGAGGAAAGGCGCCTTGAATTTAGGGAAATTGATGCCCACCTCGCCGGCGAGTTCGAGATAGCGGTTGTGGATGAGTCCCGAAAGGTTGCCGCTGAGCGATTCGTATGCGCCGCGCACCTTCACGGTCATTGTTTCCGACCCTTTGGCGAGGTTGCGGTGGCTATAGGTCAGCCCGACGGCCACTCCGAGGTCTCCTTCGGAATTGGTGCCCTCCAGTTCCGCCGAGAAGCTCTGGCTCTTACCGGGGGTGAGCAGAATATATGCGTCGAGGAATCCCAGCGGGCCGGCCGCACCCGCCGGCAGGAAGCGGATGTTTATGAATTTGAGGATGCCGAGTCGTCCGAGGGCGGCATAGGTGTTGTTGACGTCGCGCAGCCGGTAAGGCTTCCCTTTGGCTATGAAGCAGTTTTCATAGAGCACTCCCGGCCGCAGATATCTGTCGGGCCCGTAGAGTATGGTGACATCCTTATAATTCACCGTGTCGGCCGCCTGATAGTTTCTGATATCTGCCGTGACCCCCGGGTCATAGTCCATTATATAATAGATGTTGCGGACTATGTATTCGCGGTGGGTATCGATCAGATAGTTGGGCGAATCGGAAGGGTATGCGGGCTTGAGCGTCATTGTGAGGTCCACATCGAGCGATTCGGCCGTAGTGTCGGCATTGAAGGTTATGAATTCCTTGCCGAAAGCATAATATCCTCGGTTGCGCAGTCGGGTTGTTATGAGGTCGCGCTGCGTTTCGAGCAGACTTCGGTCGAGCGGGTCGCCCGGGCGGATTGCGAACCTGTCGGAATCGCGCATCACGATCTCGCGGAGCGTATCGTTGGGGAACTCATATTGAATCGAGCGGATCACGTGGGCGCGTCCCGGATTGAGGCCGAATTTCACCTTCATCTTCCGCTTTTTATGGTTGGCGAGGGTATCGGTCGTGACCTGCGCGCCGAGATATCCGGCGTTCACCATCGCCTTGCGGAGCTGTTCGGCGTCGGATTCGGTGGCGAGAGAATCGAAAATCACGGGCGGCTCTCCGAGCTTGCGTATCCAGCGGTTCCACCACTTAGTGGAGTCTTTGCCGCTCAGGTTGTAGATTCCAAGCCGGAATTTAGTGGCCCAAAGCATCTTGTGGTTGGGCTGATTGCGGACATAGGTCATGAGCTGCCGCTCGTCGAGCCGATGGTCGGAATCGTTGAGCTCTATCTTTACGTCGTCAAGAAGATATTTTCCCGGGGGCACATGGCGCGACGAAGAGCAGCCCCACATTGCCGTGAGGGCAACGAGGAGCAGGAGCGACGCCGGGAATTTGCGGGAAAATCTCTTCATGATTTCAAAATTAATTCTTTTTACCGAATTCGGGGTCAATGTGCACCTTCATGCAGACTGCGAATGTGGCCAGACAGCAGAGCATCACGAACCAGAAGAAATTCACGTAACCCTGCGGACCGGCCGATCCGAACAGATTGAAAGCCGAGATATGCTCATGGAGCCATCCGGCGGCCATCCCCGGAAGCATCATGCCGAGAGCCATGAACGCCGTGCAGAAAGCATAGTGCGAAGTCCGGCTCTCTCCGCGGCTGAAATATATCAGATAGAGCATATAGGCTGTGAATCCGCCGAACTGCTCAATGAATATCGCCGAAGATATGAAGATGAAATTCTGAGGCTGCCACATCGCCAGCACGCAATAGAAGGCGCAGGGGAGAGTGAGCGAAAGGGCCATGGGCCATAACCATTTCTTCAGGCCTCCGCGCGATATGGCGATACCGCCGATGATACCACCCGCAAGCAGGGCCACAACGCCGACGGTGCCGTTGACGAATCCGACCTGCGAGGTGGTGAGGCCGAGTCCGCCATCTGCGCGGGCCGACACGAGGAATGGCTGAACGAGCTTGATGCACATGGCCTCGGGCAGACGGTAGAGGAACATGAAGAGCAGGGCGCTGACGATATGGGGTTTGCGGAAGAATGTGACGAACGTGTTGGCGAAATCTCGCACGATAGTGGATGCCGTCACGCCGGGTATCGGCCGGTCGTTGGCAGGACGCGGTAGGAAACGGGTGTGATAGAGCGCCGTCAAAAGGAAGAATGCTCCCAAAATAATGAATATCCACGACCATGCCTGAGCCACGCTGCCCGATTCTTCGAGGTGGCCTGCAAGCATCACGAGTCCGCCTTGTCCCATCACGGAGGCGATGCGGTAGAAAGTGGAGCGCACCCCGACGAAGGAGGCCTGTTCATGCGCCGGAAGTTCTATCATGTAATAGCCGTCGGCCGCAATGTCGTGGGTGGCCGAGAAGAAAGCCGTGAGCCAGAAAAAGAGGAGCGTCGAGGCGAAAAAGAAAGAGGTGGGCAGCAGGAATGCCACCGCCGAGAGTGATATAGCCATGAGATACTGCATGGCTATCGTCCAATAGCGCTTTGTCTTGACAAGGTCGACAAACGGGCTCCAGAAAGGCTTGATCACCCAGGGGAGGTAAAGCCAGCCGGTGAAGAAAGCCATCTCCGTGAGGCCGACGCCCATATTGTGATACATCAGCACAGTCAGGGTGTTGACGGCGAAATAGGGGAGACCCTCGGCCACGTATAGCGTCGGAATCCATGCCCAGGGGGAAGTGCGCTTACGGCCTGCGGCGTCAGGCGAGGAATGGTGCGGCGACTTCCGCGGGGAGCCGTTTGAAAGCTGTCTCTTCATAAATTTCCTTTGCCGTGGCCTCTGTTATTCTGTCGAAATCCTCGCGGCGCGGCAATATGAGGATTCCGGCCATGTCGATGGCGCCGGGGCTTACCATTATTCTGTCGTTCTCTCTGAAATAATGCGACGGACGATGGACCTTGCGCGGTATTACGACTATCCGTAGCAGACCGCGGTCGGAAATCCAGAAAAAGGCGTTGACCATATCCGGGTCGCAGACTCCGGCCTCCGGGTTGTATCCGCCGGCTTTCCCGCAGGCGGCGAGTGCCGCCATACCTTTCGGCGTGGGCGCGATCACGGCGCTGAGGAAAGCGAACGGGAGATCGGCGCCATATTCCTCGGAGCTCATCCATCCGGCGCGATCGATAGGATGATAGCGCTCCACAACTGAAATCAGCGGAAGCTCCGATTTGAGCACCGCCTGACAATGCCTGTGGTCGGGGGCGGATGCGCCTGCTTTGGCTCCGTTGAAGAAAATCGCCAGATCGGGAGCCGCCTCTGCCATGGCCGCCATCTCTATCGGTACGGCGCCCTGCGGCTCATGGCGTTTCGACACTATGGTGAAATGCACAGGCAGGATGGGGTAGGGATTCACGAGC
>URNY01000171.1 GCA_900549375.1 uncultured Bacteroidales bacterium
AGGGCCGTGCCGAGGCAGAGAAAAGAGAGAAGAGTCTTCTTCAGATGTTTCATATATAGGCTGATGGATCGGATGGATCGGATGGATCGGAAATTCATGAGGTCTGGTTATATTTTTGAGTTCACCTGGTCGCTGGTCATGCCGAAGCGGCGTTCGCGGTTCTGGAAATCGAGAAGGGCGTCGAGATAGGCGTCGTTGTCGAAATCGGGCCAGAGCACCGGTGTGAAATATAGTTCGCTGTATGCTATCTGCCAAAGCAGGAAGTTACTGATGCGCTCTTCGCCACCTGTGCGGATAAGCAGGTCGGGATCCGGAATGCCGGCGGTGGAGAGGAAAGAGGCAAAGCGGCTCTCGTCGATTTCATCCGGATTCAGAGAACCGTCGGCGACTCTCCGGGCGATTTCGCGCGCCGCGTGTGTGAGCTCCCATCTCGAGGAATAGCTGAGGCATATAAGCAGATTGAGACCTGTGCAGTGCTCTGTGGCGCGGCATCCCTCTTCGAGGCTTTCGCGCACTTCTGCAGGAAGCCGGTCGATTTCGCCGAGGAGTCGAATCTTCACATTGTTGGCCACCAGATCGGGCGTCTCGCGGCGGATGGTCCAGCCGATGAGATGCATCAGAGCATCCACCTCCGGTTGGGGGCGGTTCCAGTTCTCGGTGGAGAAAGCGTAGAGAGTGAGATATTTTATGCCGAGGTCGGAAGAGAAGCGCGTGATGCGCGTAACGCTGTTCACGCCCTCGCTGTGTCCGTCGGAGCGCTGCATGGCCCGCTGCCGCGCCCAACGGCCGTTGCCATCCATGATGATAGCCACATGCCGCGGGAGGCGTGAGGTGTCGAGCAGGTTCATCTTCTTTTCAGTCTCGTTCATGTCTACTATCTCAGTCTTTATAGTTGCACACCGCGCACCGTTTGCTAAATTCATAGCTTATGGTGAGGGTCATGGTCGAATACCAGTCGGTATTCTTCATGAAGGAGCTTTTTATTCCGTAAGGGTCTTTCAGCGCATCGCCGTCGAGCCGGTCGGTGAACGTCTTCTTCATGAGGAACTCGAAACCGATGTTCCAGCGGCGCGAGAGCTTATATTTGAGCCCGACACCGAGCGGGATATTGAAGGCCGCTCCGGTTTTGCCGTCGATGCTCCAGAGGGTCAATCCGAGACCCGCCGTTATGTATGGAGAGAACCGTTTCAGCTTGCGATAGGTCTCGCCCATGCCATAATTGAAAAAGTTGAATTCCGCCATCTCCCCGAGTTCATAGAAAACGGTAGAGAAGCGGAAGGTTTCGCCACCCGGGAAGACATTGGTCATCTTCGAAGAGTCGCCGCGGAGACTCCCGGCATAGAAATTGGTCTTGAAAGCCCAGCGGGGAGTTGCCAGATAGCGGAAGAGAGCCTCGAAATCCCACCCCGGATTCTGCCAGAGGTTGGCGGTGTTGGCATCTCCGAGATAGCCGCTCATGCCGATGCCCGCTCCGATGTCGAAGCGGTAGTCTTCCTGAGCCGCCGCTTTCGGAGCGGCGAGCAGGAACATCAGTGTGGCGGCCAAAGCCGCCGTTATCTTGAACGGTTTTCTCAAATTTCTATCCGGTTTGTCGGAATCTGTCCAGACTCTGGTCTGCTGGCTGAATTCCGGCAGGTAATAAATCAGATTATGGGTGTGAACGAAAGTCTCGCGAGCACTCCGCGCCATACGGTGTTGCAAAGCTTGCCCGTGGGGTCCACGCCTCCTATCAGATATATGTAGGGGCAATCCCAATATATGATGTCGCCCTCGGTCCAGACGTTGATCTTGCGCTTTCCGGAGTTGTCTCCTTTCCAGTAATCGGAGAGGTTGGCATCACGTTGGGTGGTCATCACCACGTTGTCGCATTCCGTCATGGTCGGGATGTTTTTGGGAAGTTGAAGCTTCTCATTGCCTCTTCCCCAGTTCACTCCGTTGTCGTAGGAGATGTAAACCGTGCGGTTCAGTTTGCCGTCGGATTGGCGGCCGCCGATCACCATCCATACCGGGAACTCGGTCTGAGTCCAGGAAGAGGTGGTTTTGCGGAAGCTGTAATATGGGATTATCGAAGCTCCGGCCACGGCGGGAATGCCGCCCTGAGCCAGCTTTATCCAGTGGCGGCCGTCGAAAGCCCAGGTAACGTTCGAGAGCGAGCCGTCGCTCTTGACGCCGCCCACAAAGAAGCCTACAGGCGAGGAGGTCCACTTGTTGGCGAGAATCACGAAATTCGAGAATCCGTTTGTGGGGAACTCCGGATCTGCCTCTGTATCGGCAAGTTCTTTAAGGGGATATTGGGAATACTCAAGGCCGCTGGCTCCAACTTTCAGACCTATGGCGGTGTCGAGGTAAGCCCCGAGCATCGAAGCCCAACGCTGGCCTGTGGCAGTCCAGCTGCGTCCGTCGGCCGACTCATAGAGAGCACCGTCGGAGGCAAGGATGCACAGACGGGAGGAAGTGGCGCAAAGTGAACGCACGTCAGGCACGAACGGGAAAGTCACGGCCTGCTTGCTCCAGTTGGATTCGTAAAGATTGGTTGAGGAAGCGATGGTATAGGTGCCGTCGGATTCCTCGATCAGAGAGATGGCGCGGCCGTTATAGTCGATGCTTTTCTGAGTGCGCGGCGAAGAAAGCCGCGAGGGTAAGGCGGAGACTGCGCGGTCGCCCCAGATCAGCGAGTCGGCCTGCTCTTTATGGACGTTGACTTTCAGCTGGTAATACTTGGAATAATCGCCGTAGGATGTGGAGAGCGTGAGCGTCACCTTGCCCGTAAAGTCTATGGAGTCGGTGGACGAGGAAGTATAATCCACTTCGCCGGTGCGGGTGGTTCCACCTTCCATCTTTATCTTGGCTTCGGTGACATATTGCGAATAGGTGATTTTCGGTACAAGCTTGTTGATCTTAGTGCCTACCGGGAGAGAATCGGCGTTGAAAATCACGCCGTTGTCAAGATCGATTGAAAAGAATACGGAGTCGAGGTCTTCCATGACCTTGCTGTCGGAGCCGAGAGAGAAAGCCGTGACCGCCACATTCGACGGCGAGACATATTCATCTCCTGTTACTTCCGATTTTTCATTGCACGATGCAAGCATCAAGGCACCCGCTGCAATCGCTACACAGCCTGACAGACGGCGAAAGGTGTTATGTTGATTCACTTTTTTAATATTGCTTATGTGGAACATGCCATATTCCGACGGCTTGTCGGCGTAGGAATATAACGTTTCAACTTGCAAAATTAGCATTTCTTGGCGATTTACGGACTAAATCGCCGTATGTTTTTTCAATTTAAATGATTTTAAGCACTATTTAAAGCTTTTTAAGACCTTGCGAAACGGATCCTGGGCACATCTTTTAAGGCACATCTTTTAATAAGAGGCCGCGTTCCCGGGTCATTTCGCGTTATCTCCGGAGCAGCGCCAGAGCGAGAGAAGATGGTTTCTGATTTTGCGGGTCTCTTTCAATACAAGGTTCTGAGGCATAGCAGGGGAGGGCAGGCCATGACTGAGTATTGCGGGCGAAGTCTCCACACGGATCTCATCATAAAGGTCGGCGCGGATGAACGATTCGAGAACGGCTTTGCCACCTTCCGCCATCAGTGAGGTAATGCCGTGTCGCTCATAGAGGACTGTCATATTTTCAGCCAAGGGTTTCGACGGATCGAGCAGGATCGGATCGCGCTCCATTACTTTGGCATCCGCGGGGATTCTTGATGAGGCGAATATCACCGGACGGGGATGTCTGCCCGGCCATAGCCGGAGCGTGAGCGACGGATTGTCGGCTATCAGCGTGTTGACGCCCACAAGGATGGCATCGGTCATGGCTCTTTCACGGTGCATCTCCACAAGGGTCAGGCTGTCGGAAAGAGCAACCGGAGCGCGCTCTCCTGCAGGATTTAAGGCGGCTATGAAACCGTCGGCACTTTCGGCCCATTTGAGTTGTATCCATGGCCGACGGAGAGTGTGGGCAGTCATGAACCGTCGGTTGAGCTCCATGCATTCGGCCTCCATGAAATGCTCGGTGACGTTTATTCCGGCTTCGCGCAACATTTTTATTCCCCTTCCGCTCACTTCGCGGAAGGGATCGCCGGCACCTACCACCACATTTTTTATCTTTTTCTGAATCAGCAAGAGACTGCATGGGGGAGTCTTGCCGTAATGGGAGCAGGGTTCAAGGGTGACGTAGATAGTGGATTGCGGGAGGAGGACTTCGTCGGCTGGACTGACGGAAGCGATTGCGTTGACCTCTGCGTGCGGACCTCCGTATCTGCGGTGCCAGCCTTCTCCGATAATGCGTCCGTCGGGGGCGACAACGACCGCTCCCACCTGAGGATTCGGCGAAACGAAACCTGCTCCGTTGCGGGCAAGTTCAATGGCGCGCTCCATGTATTTGCGTTCGGACTTCATAATTTTAGAGGAGGTTTTTTTAAGAATGGAATAAAAAACAGTCAGAATCTTACGCCGACACTGAGCTGCGCGTTCTCCACCGAAGAGAAGAAGGAGAAATTATCCGACCTGTACCAGTTCCCGTCGATCTTGGCGATGGCACATACGAAGAAATCGCCCATGTTGTAAGTGAGAGAGCCCTGGCCTTTGAGAATCATTGCGAAGAGGCTCGCACCGCTCTCCACCGAATCCTCATAGGCTCGGGTCAGACCGATGCCGGGGAATGCACTGATATTGAAGAGCAGATGGCGGTTGATCACCCAGTTATAGCTATAGCCGCCCATAATGGCATAAGAGTTGTAATGAAACCGGTATTCCTGCGGTGCGATTGTCAGAAAA
>URNY01000172.1 GCA_900549375.1 uncultured Bacteroidales bacterium
GGCCGTCGACAGAGCCCGCAAGCACGACCGCTCCCGCGAAAGCTATTACAACTATTTCACCAACCGGCGCTGGGGCTTCGCCGACAACTACGACCTCACCGTCGACTCCTCGCGCTTCGGCATCGAAGACACATGCGCAATGCTCGAAAGCGCCCTCCGCAGAATGACGTCCGGCAAATAGTCACTGATTTTAAGACTATAAACCATTTGCCCTCTTTTTCTATTATATAGATAAGAAATCTGTTACGTCATGAGAAAACTGATCTATTTCATCACATACCTTGCCGCCCTGGCATTGGGTGTGACTCTGCTTATATTCAACCATCAGACTCTCGAGGATGAGCGTCCGGTGCTTCATATCGCCATGATTGCCGCAGGCGTAATCTTTGTCGTCCCCGGAATAGTGCTCCTTCTCGCATCCCTGCGCGCCGGCTCCGCGAAGGGTGGAAACCGCCGCCCCGTGCTCTCGACGATTCTCGGCGTCGCATCCCTCGTGTGGGGTGTGCAGATCCTCGTGATGCCCGACGGGCTTCTCGGGCGCCTCAACATCACGCTCGGGGTCTCCCTCTTCATTGCCGCCTTCGCCCAGATAGTCTGGATTGTCCGAGGGCGCCGCGCCAACGGCACGCCCGTATGGATCTATCTTCTACCTCTGGCCGTGGCCGTGGCCGGAGTGGCGGTAATCATGCTGCCCACCGATTGGGAGAACCCCGGCGCCGAAAGCCGCACCGGCTGCATAGTCTCCGGCATTGCCTTCACCCTCTGGGCCATCAACGGCTTCCTGTCGCTGAGCCGACGCCGTCCCGCGCCCGTTGCGAAACAGGCCCCCGCAAAACCGGAAATCACGGCTGCCTCGCCGACAGCAAAGCCGGAAACCGAGTCGGAAACCCCGAAGGAAACTCCCGAAGATGCAGCTAAAACAGATGCGAAGAAAGAGGAAAAAGACGCGAATAAAGAAATAAAAACGGAATAGGCTCCGTTTATCAATCATACAGAGATGAGGTCTGTCGCTTGCAGGTTCCGCCTGCAAGAGGAAAGTCCGGGCAACACAGAGCACCGCGTTTCCTAACGGGAAGCCGGCGGCGACGTCGGGGCAAGTGTGACAGAAAACAACCGCCGTCCCTCCTCCGGGAAGGGCGGCAAGGGTGAAAAGGCGAGGTAAGAGCTCACCGGCTCCGCAGGCAACTGCGGAGGCCGCACATCCCGCGGGTTGCAAGGCCAAATATACCGGCAGTCAAGGATTGCTCGTCCATTGCCGAGGGGTAGGCTGCTGAAGCCGCCGGGCAACCGGCCGGCTTAGATAAATGACAGACACCGGAGCGCCGCTCCGGCACATAACCCGGCTTACATCGTCTCTGTTTCCTATCCGGGGGAGCCTCCGTGCCCGCAACGCACAGCAGGCCCCCCCCTTTTTATATCCACTATCGAAAACGCCATGTTCGAAAAACTGAAAAACTCCATATTGCGGCTCGTTGCGAAAACCACCGCCGCCGTCCGCTACTGCATCTCCGGAGTCTGGGAAGATCCGCGGCAAACCGTCGGCGTCCGCATCATCCGCACCCTCAACCTCTCCGTCAACTCCTTTCTCGACCGCGGTCTCCAGATAAAGTCGATGGCCCTCACCTATTATACCGTCCTCTCTATTGTGCCCGCCTGCGCCCTGCTCGTGGCCATCGGCCGCGGCTTCGGCCTCCAGAACTCTCTCCAGCAGGAGCTCTACGATTTCTTTCCGTCGCAACATAAGGCGATCTCCGCAGCGCTCTCTTTCGTCGATTCATATCTCACCGAAGCCACACAGGGCGTTTTCGTCGGCATCGGCATCCTCTTCCTCCTCTGGACCGTCATTTCCCTCCTCTCCTACATCGAAGACACCTTCAACTCCATCTGGGATATCCGCCGCCAGAGGGCTTTCTACCAGAAGATCACCGACTATATCGCCATCTGTCTCATAGTGCCGGTGCTCATGATCTGCTCCTCAGGTATCTCGATCTTCATGTCCTCCACCATCCAGGACAATCTCGCGCTCCCTTTCCTCACCCCCCTTGTCAACGTCATCCTCGAAACCGTCCCCTTTATCCTGTGCTGGATCGCATTCTCCCTCTCATATTTTTTCATTCCGAACACCAAGGTTAAATTCGGCTACGCCTGCATATCCGGCTTCTTATGCGCTATAGCCTTCCAGATTCTTCAGCTCCTCTTCCTCAACGGGCAGATCTACGTATCCAAATACAACGCCATCTACGGGTCCTTCGCATTCCTTCCCCTCCTCCTCATCTGGCTGCAGCTCTCCTGGCTCCTTCTCCTCAGCGGATGCGTGCTCACATATTCCCTCCAGAACGTGTTCACCTTCAATTTCAACGGAACCTCCGATGAACTCTCGCTCAACGGCTGGCACAGCGTCGCTCTCATCGTCATGACCGTGATCTGCCGACGCTTCCTAAACGAGAAGCCGCCGCTCACTGTCAGCGGCATAGCATCAAACTATAACATTCCCGTCCGCATTGTCACCCGCGTTGTAGAAAAGCTTCACCTTGCCGGACTCCTCTATTCCGTAAAGCTAAAGGAGGGTGTCTTCGGTGAGTCGCCCGCCATTGAGGTCGCCGACTTCACCGTCGCCGACTTCCTGCGCCGTTTCGATGCCCAAGGAGAGGCCGACATCATCCCCGACTTCAGGATGATATATGGTTCGCTGCTCGAGCGCATCCTCCCTCTCCGCGAACGATGCTATAGCAATTATGCCTCTATAAAAATGAGCGAACTTCCTGTCCCTACGCCGGATACGATTCGCGAGACCCTGCTCCGCAACGCCCGCAACAATTCTAAAAAATCCATAAAAAAGGTTTAATTCACATTTATTATAGATTTCAAGAGCGCATTTAACAGTTTCCGCTTGTATTTTTGCATCGCATTTATGGAAATATTTGCTAATTTTGCGCTGCAAACCTACGCCGTCGATGGCGTCTGCCATAGGAAGGGTGGGTTTGAATACATATTTTCAAAAGCGTTTACTTTCGCTTGATTCTTGGCTAATCTGGAATGTGGCAATTTCAAAACTTCGTCAGGAATGAAGTAACGGTAGATGTCTCGGGTATGGTCAATATACCCTTAGGAGGAATATATCCGAAAGATATATCCCCCTTTGAGTATTATGTCATACGGCGTAGGCTCTGCGTTACTCGTTCTACGAAGTGACGGCAGCCACAGCCACAGATTAGCAGGACGAGTAACAGTACGGATCCTGCGCTTTTTTTTATAATTACCCGCCCCGCTTAAGGATTCATCGGGGTACATTAGTTTCTTAGACTTGCAGAACGCGTTTTAACAACCTGATAGAATGATGCGATTTTTGATATGTCTCGCGGTCGCGGCAGCCTCGTCTGTAGCGGCCCTCGGGCAAGTTGCCATCAAGACAAACCTTCTTTACGACGCCACCACCACCCCTAACCTCGGCATCGAGGTCGGAGTCGGAGGCAAATCCACCGTAAACCTCGTTTACGGGCTGAATCCCTGGAGTTTCAGTTCCGAAACGCATGGCAAACGCTTTGCCAGGCACTGGGTCCTCATGCCCGAATACCGCTGGTGGCCCTGCACCCGCTTCAACGGCCACTTCTTCGGCGCCCATGCCATGGCCGGTCAGCTCAACGTTTCAAATGTCAACCTTCCCCTCCCCGGGGGATTCGTAGGTGGCTTCAACCTGCGCTCCGCCGCAAAGAACAGCCGCTATCAGGGTCCCTTTGCAGGCGTGGGCCTCACCTACGGCTACCAATGGAGCCTCTCGCGCCATTGGAACATCGAAGCTGAAATCGGCGCCGGATACGCCCGCATGTGGTATCGACAGTATCCCTGCGGAAATTGCGGACGCAAGATCAGGTCCGGGCATGCCGATTACCTCGGCCTCACAAAACTCGGGCTCTCCATAGCCTACGTATTCTGATGTTGAACGTTTTCCAATGTTGAATGTGGAATTTTGAATTTTGAATTGTCAGCTATGAAAGCATTATATAAAGTTTTAGCTATAACTATTTCGGTGATAGGGATGCAGCTTGCGGCAATGGCCGCGGAGCCGGTTGAGATCCGCAACCAGCAGGCGAGCCGCGTCGAGGGGCATGTGAGGCTTTCGGCCGACGTGGTGCTCGACAGCGTGAAGCTCTCCGGCTCGGGCCAGTTTTTCCTTACTCCCGTAGTGGAGGATGAACGCGGAAACTCCCTGAAACTCCCTTCGCTGCTTGTCAACGGCAAAGCCATGCAGATAGCATGGGAGAGAAAGAGCTTCGGCCGCTCGTTCCGCCACTCCCGCAATGTGCTCGAAGCCGTGCGCCGAAACAACGGCAAACCGCAGACTGTCAGCTATATTACCGACACAGAATACAGCGCATGGATGTGGCGCCCCGATACCCGCGTCCGCTGGGTTGTCGACAACTGCGGCTGCGGCGACCTCCGCGACTCGGAAGCCCTCCTCTCGCTGCCGCTCGACCTCAACCCTCTCTCAAGAATTGGTGTGGCATATAAAACGCCGGCGGTCGTCGAGCTCCCAGTCTCCATCCATAATGGCGAGGCGGCAGTGAACTTCGAGGTGAACCGCACCGAACTCCACGCCGGACCATACCGTACCGCCAACGGCCGCATGATCGACAACTCCGGCGCACTCAAGACCATCGACGACTCGCTCCGCTATGCGCTAAAAGATAAAAATGTGGAGCTCGCGGGCATCAGGATCTGCGGCTACGCCTCGCCGGAGGGTAGATATATCGACAACGAGCGTCTCGCCACCG
>URNY01000173.1 GCA_900549375.1 uncultured Bacteroidales bacterium
GCCGAGGGGCATCTCTGGAAGCCCGACCGCAATTGGGGATATATCCAGTTCAAATCGCCGAAAGAGGTGACCGACAAATATGTGGAATATATCGATATCCTCTCGAATCTCGCCAAGATCGCCTACACTGGCGCCGTCTACACACAGACAACTGATGTGGAGGTGGAGGTTAACGGCCTGCTCACCTACGACCGCAAGCTGACGAAAGTCGACGAGGAACGCGTCCGCAAAGCCAACAAGAAATTAATCAGCGACTTTTCCGGCTCCAACATTGACTTGAAATAAGAAGCGTCCGAACAGTTCCACAGAACAGCGCTCCGAAAGTTAAAAACTTTCGGAGCGCTGATTTCTTTGAAGGAAATTATTCCGGCGCTTGCCAGAACCACTCTTCGTCGGTTGTGTTGTAATCGGAGTTGGGATATTTGACTCCTTGCGGAACAAGGGCGACATGCAAGCCTTGTTTATGAGTGCTCTCCCCTTCCGGTTCGGCCTGATTGCAGGTGTTTGTCTGCAGAATATATAAATTCTTGGCCATGTAATAATCGATATATTCGGCCTGCGACTCCGTGCTTTCGTTGTTCCAGTTGGCATCCGGATTCAAAACAACGGGCAGATCGTTTATGAGTCTATATCTCACCTCCCCGGGATGAAGAAGGAGCCCCTTGTCGTCGGTGACAAAAGCTGCAAATGTGGGATCAACCCATACCCATTTGCCTAAGGATTTGCTCCATGCTACGCATATCACATGGCAATCGTTGTCGGTATCCCATGCTTTGGGCAGGCAGGTGATGTATCGCGCTGGTATACCTTCTGCAAGCAGGGCTTCCGTCAGGCAGATGGCGAGGGCCCGGCAATTGTAGCCGCAACTGTCGCGGCGCGCACTGTCGTATGTGTTGCGTAAGTTGCGCGGCCCCGGAGCCAGTCCGTTGCTGCCGTCATGGCGGATATTGTTGTGCACCCAGTATAGGAGATTCTTGATACGGGAGATATCATCACCGTTGCCGGCAATGCTGTTGAGGTTGAACCGTTCGAGCGACAGGGTGAGCAGGCTGTCGGAAGGCTTGGCATATCTGAAACGGAGTTTCATTGTCGCATCCTTTGCGTATGCCGGAGATTTTTTCAGAATTTCAAGCTCACTTTTAACATCATCTCCCAAATTCCAGGCATATTCCATGGCTGATTTGAGGTTGTCGGCTTGCGCACTTCCGAGTTGGGCAAGAATGGGCTGTAGGATCTTTGCCGAGTTATACTCAGTCTTGCGCATCCACCGCGGATTCTTGGCATGCAACACTTCGCTTTGCCATTGGGCAAGGCGCTCCATATCGGCAACCAGCTTCCTGTTTCCTTTGAGCTGGTCGATTGTAGCGGCCGGTGCCTGACTGTCATAATAAGTTTTCAGAAATGCTCCGTTATTTGTAAACTTAGGCAGTTTGGGACATTTGTAAACCGTATCATAATCAATGCCGAAATCGACGACTACGCTTTCGAAAACAACTTTTTCGAGGTTGGGTAGATTGTATACAAGTCCAGGTCCGCCTGTAGATGAAACCGGACCTTTAAAAACCACTGATTTCAGTTTCGGACAATGCGAAATGAACGTGCAGTCGAAATGGCCGATTATTCCTTCAAATACTATCTCTTCAAGATTAGGCAGTCCGCTTACCAATCCTCCTGGAAGATAATCCACATTGCCGAAAGTGATTCTACGCAGGTTGGGAAATTCATCATAGTCGCGGAATTGTCCGAACATGCTTATGTCGGGAATCACGATCTCTTCTGCATCGGAGGAAAATACGAGGCTGTCGGGAAAAAGCGGTTGGCTGTCGCGTATCGGTTCTTTGAAATATCCCGGGGATTTTATGACTATGTCTTTTGAAAATCCTGAAGCTATACATAAAACGGTTGCCAGCGGTAGCGAAATACATCTAATGGAACTAAATCTAAACATAGCAAAGCAATACGATAATAGAGTTGATTGACGTTTGTAGCGAAGTTACACTTTTTTCCTGAATATAATCATTCTCAAATTAATTTTTTATTGAAAATTTGGTTTATATTATAAACATTATTATATTTGTACCCGAAACTTGAGCGGAATCGCGCGACCGCTCTTTTTTAACCACAAAATGGTTTATAAAATAAACTTAATTTCAACTTTAAAATTCCAAGAAAATGGAAGAAATTAAACTTACTGAAAAAGAGAGTCTTGAAGTGATAACCTCGATGATTGCACGAACGAAACAGCGCTATGTAGGCGATGGCCGTATCATGCTTATGTGGGGATACCTCGTTGCAGTGATATCAATCCTTGTATGGGTGATGCTTGCATCTACAGGTAATGGAGTCTGGAACTACTTATGGTTCGGCATACCGCTTATCGGAGGTATCGCCACTCCTATTATGGCTCGCAGGCAACAGCAGGCGCAGGGAGTCAAAACTTTTTCCGATAAGGTTACATCCCGTCTTTGGACGATTGCCGGTTTATCGGAATTTGTCGCAATAATAGTCTGCGCCATCATGCAAATTTTCACGGGTGAATGCTGTTGGAGCGCGATGCTTGTATATTCTTTGATTGCCATGCCGCTTGCCGAGATAGCCCAAGGGCTTTTCATTGAGGAAAAGAGTCTTACAATCGGAGGTTGCATCGGGCTGGCCGCTGGCATCGTGACGGCATGCTGCGTGGCCGGAAGAATACCGCTTGTTGTAAACTGGTTCATGCCGCTCTTTATCCTCGCTTTCATCGCAATGATGATTGTGCCTGGACATATTCTAAATCATAAAGCTAATCATAAGGAATGAAGGAACTGAATCCGCTACTGCATTCGCAACTCCGGCTCGCCGTAATGTCCATACTGATGAATGTGGAGGAAGCTGATTTTGTCTATCTTAAAGAGAAAACCGAATCAACGGCCGGCAATCTGAGCGTACAGCTCGACAAACTTTCGACTGCAGGTTATATCTCGCTTGAGAAAGGTATGTCGGGGAAACGCCCCCGGACAGCCTGCTCTATTACGGCCGAAGGACGCAAGGCTTTCGAGGAGTATGTGGACGCATTGAAATCTTATCTCAACCTTTGAGAATCTGTTTCTCCCGTTAGATAAATTATTAGACAGGAGCACAGTAGAACAATTGATTATCCAAAATCGTTAATTCTCTTGTTTCTACTGTGCTCCTGTCCAAAAAATTTAATTCCGGTATTTTGTGGAATCAGAGTCTTTGGTAACTGTCGGAACGGCCAATCAATGACCATTCCGGCATGTTCTATATTATGGTTTCCGATTGAGGAGAGTCGCGGAGCGACAGCACTTCCTTAGTGCAGTCGCTTCCGCGACTGGTGGGAGAGATGAAGGCACATCTAACCGCGCACAGCTTCGTCCTATCGGCCTCAGCAGTACGCGGTTAATAGGCCGTACAGTCGCTCCGCGACTCGCCTGAGTAAAAGATTGCGTTATTTGCTAAACTTGCTAAACTTAATTAAGTAGCTAAGAATAATATAACTTCGTTTTATCTGGCCATTAAATTTTCTTAGCTACTTAATAAAAAAGCATTACCTTTGTAGAACCGTGGAACAGACCGACGATATAGATAACAATGGATTATTTAAAGCTTTGACGCATATTGGTTTAATATGATTAAGAATTTAGTTTGTTTCAGCCTTTTGATTTATATATTGGCACTGTGCAGTTGCAGTCTGACACAAGATAATAATGCGGCATCCTGTTCACTGGCAAAGGAGCTTTCGGAATATGTCAACAGTGTGCCCGGAACAGTGGGCATCGCGTATGTTTCAGGAAACGATACCGTGTGTATCAATAATGGGGTTCATTTCCCGTTGATGAGTGTGTTCAAGCTTCATGAATCATTGGCCGTGCTCGATGCACTTAAAAGAAAGGGCATCTCTGTCGACACTATTCTTGACATACGCAATGACGAGATCGACCGGGAAACGTGGAGCCCGATGTTGCAAGATTTTATCGAACCGGATTTCAAAGTATCTGTAGGTAAGCTTATCGACTATGCCATTACAGCAAGCGACAATAATGCGAGCAATATACTCTTTCAACGGATTGTAATGCCGAAGGAGGTTGACCGTTACATCCGGACCATCACACCCGATACGACTTTCTCGATTGCCTGGACAGAAGCCGAGATGAAGCAGAATCATGACCGGGCTTATGATAATTACACATCTCCCCTCTCGGCAGCTTTGCTGATAAAGAAAGTGATGGATGGCAACTCAGCGATCAACGATCCCGACAGCATAATCCGACGCGCTCTGACAACCGTGACTACCGGTCAGGATTGACTTGGGGTGGTGTTGAAAGGACGACAAGATGTGGTCTTTGCGCATAAAACAGGCAGTGGTTATCGAAATACGCGCGGCGAACTCATAGCCCATAATGATGTAGGATATTTCCGCTTTCCGGATGGGCGCGAATATGCATTAGCCGTCTTCATCAGAGATTTTTGCGGTTCGGAATCCGCCGCCTCCAAAGTCATCGCCGACATCTCCCGCATCTTCTACTCATATCATGGGTTAGGAAAACACTGAATCAATCCTTTGATAACTGTGCTAACATAAATGTGTGTATTATCAAAGTTATTTAGTAAATTTGCATAGATATCCATAGGATACGAAATTAATTCCTATAGTTGCAACCACTTATAATTTTTTAGATTTATGAAATTAATTCTATTTCTTTCTTTCCTGACTTGGTCACTCTAAAAAGTGTGATTTTGTAATTGCCTGATGAATATATTTTTTGTAATT
>URNY01000174.1 GCA_900549375.1 uncultured Bacteroidales bacterium
GAATACATATAGACGGCACGCACGGCGTGGCCTACGGCTTCCTCCTGCTCGGTTACGGGTTTGTGGGCTTGACTGTATTCATCCTTACGGCTCGTATGTCCCCGTTTGTCGAGGAAATACTTAGCCTGGTCAAGATATTTGCGGTCGCCGGTGACAAGATATAACTTCGCAAGAGCCATCTCGGCTATCTGATGACCCGGTACGCGGGCAACCTGACCCTCACCGTCGCCGATTGCGCGGCATATACAGTCGGCATAACGTATGGCTATGTTGAGAAAATTACGTTTACCGGTGGCCTGGTAATGGGCGATTGCTCCTTCAACCATATGGCCGAGATTATAAAACTCATGGCTTAGATCCTCCACCTTCTCCCATCTGCGGCTTCCGGCCCAGGAATGAGGGCGCTTGGGGTTCATCGTTCTGGCGGTGTAGAGATAACCGTCGGGCTCCTGAGCGGCAGCGACAATACTGAGAACGCTATCGATATAATTTTCCATACGCTTGTCTGGATAGGTCTGGAGCAGATAGCTCGCGCCCTCGATAGTCTTGTAGACATCCGTGTCATCAAATGGGAAACCGCCGATCTTTATAGTGTCCGACGGATGCACTGCTTTTATAAAATTGTCGTAACGTCCCGATTCCTTGCATTTGGAGAACGCCAAAGGAACCGTCACTTCGCGGATTGCCTTTAGACGCTGTCCCCAGAAACCGTCGGCAACTTTCACCGATGTGAAAGGTACAGGATCGATAGGATACCCGTGGGCGCCCCCCTTTTTAGCGCCATTCGCGGCAAGACAAAGCGTGAGGGCTGCAATTGTCGCCATATTTCTTTTCTTCATAAGTATGTGTAGGTTAGGTAGATTATTCCTTGATGTTTTGCGATCCGGTCATGAACGCGCGGGGTGCCTCCAGCACTCCGTTGGCCTGATTGAAATTCTGATTGTCGGGAAGGACGGAGGCATTTCTGCCGGCTCCGGCTTTCATCATCGCTTTCAGTTCGGGGAGATGATGGCGGTAGATATCGCGCGGAGAGGCGGAATGTTTGCGGCATAGCGAGGCCGCCATGCCTACTACCTCTCCCATCATGCCGGTGGTGCGCATCACCCTCACAGTGCCAAGCGCGACATGTGTCACACTGATATCGCGACCGGCCATAAAAAGATTATCGATATTGCGCGAATAAAGACATCTGTAGGGAACCGCACTTGGATAGATATGCCGGTGGATTGTCGCGGCTTTGAATTCTCTTCCCGGGAAACGGACGCTGTTTATGGAATCGGGGAAATGAAGGTCAATGCTCCATGAAGTGGTGAACGATGCGTCTTCGTGAGCCACATTCTTGTCGATATCGTCCTGTTTGTAGATATAATCGCCAAGCAGTCGGCGCGACTCACGTTTGCCTGAAATATAGCCTACCCATTCCAGATCGCGGTTTCGGAATTTCTTGTTATCCTTCAGACGGTTCTTGAGATAACTCCAGTTAGAGTAAGCCACGAGCATTCCATAATCACGTATCCGCTCGGCTTCGGTGATCTGATTCATATCCATACCCGTTCGTGAGCCGTTCGCAATTGCTGTCGTTGAATTCCATACCATACCGGAATTCGGGGAAATCTACCGGTTTATCTTTTTTTGAGGAATACCACTGGATCGACACTCCCATCACCATACTGTCGGGACGCTCCTGCGCGAGCGATTCGCAATACATGTCGCGGCTTTCGCGACCCATCAGATAATCTGCTCCGGCAAGATAGCCGATTGTGCCGTCTCCAGTGCAATCGCTGAAAAGAGGCGCCTTAAGAGTGATCTCACGGTTGCTCTCTATGTTGCGTATCGTGACGCTCTCAATCTTATTCCCTTTTTTGATCACTCCCGTAGCTCTGAAAGATGGATAAAGAGTGATGAGAGGCTCTGCCATGATAAAGGAATCCTTCTTTTCATCTTCATAATAGGATGCCGGTTTGGCATTCCCTTTTCTTGAATGTCCGAATTCGCGGATCATTCTGCCCAGACCTTCGTTGGGGCCAAGTTCTATATATCCCCCAAGATGGACACGGACTTCCGAGCTGTTGTTGCCGCCCAGAACCGGACGGTCGTTGATCAATGCCACCCGCGAACCGTTACGCGCTGCGGCCGCGGCCGCGCACATCCCCGCGATACCTCCGCCAACTACTACAAAATCATATTCCTCCACCTTTTGCGGCGCGTTGTCGAGTCCAAGTCTGTTTCGTCGTATTTTTTCAAGATCTTCGCCGCCATCGGGTAGAAAAGCCTTTTTATCGGTGGTGAGATATATCGCGTCGCAACGCCCGTCGAAACCGGTCAGATCATGCAATGCAAGCGAGGTCTCCCCTTTCTTGAGACTGATCTCGCCGGCTTTCTGCCATTGCCATCTCTTTCCTTTTGCGCCCAGTAAAGCGGGCATCATATGATTCCCTATTTTTATCCGGAATTTGCCCGGGCCCTCTCCATCGAACCATGGCGATGTCCAGTTATAAGTGCGGGCATATACGCTATAACGGCCTGTCTCCGGTATTGTCACTGTAGTGACGGCATCCTCAACGGGACGCCCTATACCGTGAGCCATAAGATAGGAAGAGCCCATGTTGTCGATAAACTGCTGATCGACAACCCACCCTCCTTTGTCGGCAAAAGATTCCGTCTCGATCCAAACATCAGCGGCATTCGCCATTAAGCATGCAGACATCAGCAGGGAGAAACCAAGAAAACGCATGAAAGTAATTTTTAAGGTTATTGTATTTCACTATGAAATCAGAGCATTTCATTTCATCCTGCTAATTTAACATTTTTATTCCATAAAAACTTCTTTCATCACCCGATTAATAATATTGTAATAAAAAGTATGCTTATTTTTTGTGATAGATAAATTTCTCGGAAAGCCATGCGCGAATCGGAAGATCATAGACTTTTACACTGGCATAGGCCACGGCGATTGAGGCGAGGAATATGCTTACGGCCACCCATATATGCGTGCCAAGCGGTGCGTCGGCATGCTGGGCAGCCCAGTTCATCTGCACATAAATCATGGGATAATGCGTGATATATAGCGGATAAGATATCATTCCGAGAAACTTGCAGATGGCGATGGTTTTCTTGCCGGTCAGCGGACTTCCGGCACCGGCGGCCACAATCGCCGGATAAACGAAAAGTATCACAACCGCGCAATAAAGACCATTAAGCCATTGGTGAGTCTCGCCTCCGATATGCGGCATCACGAGAGTGGCGGCCACGGCCAACGAACACCATGTCATTGCTCCGCGTTTCAGAGTGATGCGCCATTTGCCGAGACGATACAACAGCAATCCCCCGAAGAATGGATAGAGCAAACGGCACACCCCGATATAAATCTGATCGGGCGTAAGCCCGAAACCTCCGATAACTGTATATCTGGCATAATCACGGATTGCAAGAAGCCCCGTAACATCAAGATTCATTGCTAAATCGATTGTCAGAAAAGCCGACAGTGCCACAAACACCATAAGGACAATTGTGCTGAACCGACGCACAAACAATGCATATAATATATTGGCGATATATTCCCAAAGCAGCGACCATTGCGCCCCGTTAAGAGAGTTGATTTCCTTCCACCCGCGAATATCCATCGAAGGGGGCGTCGGAAACATGATGCAGCCGAGAATCATAATCAGAAGCAGCTTCCACCACGGCGTCTGCATCACGAGCTCGAAACCCGGAGCGGCGCTGAAATAAAACCAGAATGCACCGATAACCGTACCGAGTATTACCATCGGTTGCAGCCTGATAAGGCGCCGTTTGAAGAAATCCCAGATTGACATGTGTTTCCAGCGGTCATCGTAAGCATAACCTATCACGAATCCCGAAAGCACGAAAAAGAAATCCACCGCGAGATAGCCGTGATTGAGTATCTGATAGGACGGCCCCGCAGAATAGGTCTCGAAAAGGTGAAACGCTACCACTATCATAGCGGCGACTCCACGAAGTCCGTCAAGAATCTCGAACCTCGGCTTAGAGGATAAAGGAATTATTTCAGATGCCATGTTTCTGATGTTCGGTTTAGCTATTGCAAAATTAGCAAGAATTTATTTCCCACCCTACTTTATTATTTCAAAATAATTCCGCAGGAATTCGCCGGCGGACATATCAAAGGCGCAATAAATATAAATGTGCAATCCCACGATTTCCAACAGACGGCCGAGAACAAACTCTTGAAACGCTCCACCATCCTTGTCTATTGCCGCAGCTGACGCCGCTCAATGAAAGCAGTCGATATCCTTTCAAGAATTGGATACAATCAATCTCGAAGGAGGAATTATCGATTGGGAAAATGAAGGCTTCCCGCTAACGCATTAAACTCACCTTCGAGGGAAATACATAAAGGATTAATGGACATAGAGGAATTCAGGAAGTAGTGCCTCTCGATGGAAGAAGTGACGGAGACAACACCATTCGGCAAGTTTGTCTGACGCTCCGAAACCTTGTCAAAGCCAAATACACAAAAAGCTGACAAACATCGTAAAACCGGTGCAAACAGGAAAAGTGGTTCATATCTCTAAAAACAGATTATGCCTGTTCTTGATTGCCAAGACTATTTTCCGTCGCGTGAAGGCACTTCAGTGCCCCCATAGCTTTATTTCCCTCTCCCCCGAAAGCAAAGACAAGTCTCTCATATCCGAATTAGAATTATTACTGTCCGCTAAACTTTTGAGGTCAACTGAAAATTAGGGCTGATTCCG
>URNY01000175.1 GCA_900549375.1 uncultured Bacteroidales bacterium
TCTACTTATCAGAAAGTTGGACTCACTGCTTTATGGTTTAGCGGACAGTAATAAACAAAAATAGCGGTCAGGATTTTCTATAAGTATCCGGGGTTGTTAACTTTTTTGTTAAGCAAATCTCCTTGAGAGTTTCCTCAAAACTGCCAAGGAGATGAATACATTAGGATGTGCTAACGCAGCGCAGGAGATTATTAGCAAAGTTCTCCCGAATCCGACGTTATTTTATTGTGATTAATACATATTTCTGTGTACCCATTCCGAGTTGCTCGGCATAGTCGAGAAGATGCGTGCCGTTGCGCTCTGCGATGCGTTGCTCCATGTGGATTTTGCCGTGGTCGGGCGAGTTGTGGATTGCATCCACACAAGCCCTGTCGAGGGCAACGGGGTCGAGAGAGGCGAATATGCCTATATCCGCCATCTGCACAGGGGTTGGATGCGCCACGCAGTCACAATCCGCCGAGAGGTTATTTGCGACGGAGATGTAAAGTATCTTGTCGCCGGCATAGTCGATGATGGCTTTTGATGATTCCGCCATCGATTCAAGAAAATCATCCTGCGCGGCACGATCTGTCCACCAGTTGTCGGCATCATGGTTTTTCCCGGCTGTATGCACCCACGCCTTGCCGCTACTCGACTGCATACCGATTGCCATATTCTTCAAGGCTCCGCCAAAACCACCGCTGGGATGACCTTTGAAATGCGACAGCACTATCGTAAAATCATAGTCCAGCCAGTTTTTCCCGATATAGGCGAAATTGAGATGTTTGCCGCCGACAACAGGTAATGCGGTTTCGCCGTCATTGTCCATTATATCTATTGGTGCGATAACGGTAAATCCGTGTTCCTCGGCAGTTTTCAAGTGGTCCGAAGTATGACGTCTTGAACTCTGATAGGCGGTGTTACACTCTACGAGTGTGGCGTGCAATCCTTGAACCAATGGAGCAATCAATGCCGGTGCAAGATGGTTGGGATTGCCGCTTTCGCCGAAAGAGAGTTTCACGCATACTTTGCCGGAGGCCCGGCGGTCGAGCGCGTCATAAATCTTCAGAAGATTCTCGGGAGTTATCTCCTTGATGAAATACACAGTGGCGACTGAATCCGATGTTGTCGGAGCAACCTGCTGAGCCTTCATCTGACCAAATGAAAAAACTGCCATAAGCGCTGTGAGAATCGTTGCAAGTTTACTCATGATAAGTCTGTTATTATTTGCTGCCTGTTTCGGATTCTTCGTCTTTCCAGACAGTCTTGGCAAGATTGAACGCCGCCCATGCCTTGGGCCAGCCTGCATAAAAGGCAATGTGGGTGATGATTTCAGCAGCCTCGCTGCGGGTTATGCCGTTCTTTTTAGCTTCCTGAAGGTGGTAAGACAGCGAATTGTCGGTGATGCCCTGGGATATGAGCGAGGTGATAGTGACGAGACTGCGGTCACGCAGTGAAAGGAGGTCGTTGCGGCTCCATACCTCACCGAAAAGTATGTCGTCGTTGAGATGGGCGAACTCAGGGGCGAAGTCGCCAAGTTGCTTCCGTCCGGCAGTCTGAATAATTTTCCGTGCCATATTATTATTTGTTTTAATAAAATAAGTATTCAAATTTAAAGATAGTAAGTGATTTGAAATCCTCAAAAATAAACTCGCATTAAGTATAAAATAAATTTGAACACTTGCTTATTCCTTGAATTTTTCTATAGTCATATCGTAGTTTTCTCAAATTCAACATAAGAGGAACGGATGCCCATATCACGAAGTATAGCCATCTCATTCTCTTCGAATGAAATCTTTTGAATTGTATCGGTATGCTCACGGCTTAGAATGCCTTCCTGACACATAAAGTGCGTTATGACCTGTCGCGGCGTGATGGAATAACGTGAGGCGATATAATCCACGACTTCATCATCGCAAACGGATTCCGGTATGGTTATCTTGCTATCCATTGGTGTCGGTAATTTTTTACACTGCAAAATTAGACCCTCTTTGTGAAACTCCGCATCCAATTTCTTGGGCATCCTTATCAAAAACTTTGGAATGCCTCGGAATTTCATGGATTATTAGTAAATTTGTATCTGACAATCAAGAATATGCCTATGCCTAAAATTCTTAATCTCAACAAAACGTCCGACTATAGCGGGTATCACGGCCTCACTGACCGGCACCCGCTGGTAACCGTCATTGACTTCTCGGAAATATCGCCTATACGCCACAGTCTGAACAAATACGGCGTTTATGGCGTATTCGTGCAGGAAGACAATGACCTTGACCTTACATACGGCTGCGGCAAATACGATTATAAGGACGGTTCGCTGATATGTGTAGCTCCGGGCCAGATCGGAGGGAAAGAGGACAATGGCGAGAGGTCTTCAATAGGCGGCTGGGCTATGCTTTTTCATCCCGATCTCATCAGGGGCACCCAGCTTGAAAAGGACATCAAGTCCTACTCCTTCTTCGACTACAGTGTCAACGAGGCACTGCACATGAACGAAAATGAACACGGCATCATTGTGTCGATATTAAGAAGGATAAAATCGGAAACAGAATGCCCCCGCGATGATATCCAAAACGACATACTCATAAGTTATATCTCCCTGCTCCTCAAATATTGCCAGCGATTCTACAACCGGCAGTTCATAACCCGAAAACTCACAAACAACGACATTCTGTCGAGATTCGACAGTTTCCTGCATCTGTATTTTGCCGATAATCTCCAAATGAAGAATGGACTCCCCACGGTAAATATATGTGCAGAGCATCTGTGTCTATCAGCCAATTATTTCAGCGACCTGATAAAGAAGACGACCGGCGAGAGTCCGAGGCGTCATATACGCCAGTTTATCATCCGACAGATCAAGAACGAACTTGCCTCCGGGCTGACAGTGGCCGAAGCCGCCTATAAACTCGGTTTTGAATACCCGGCCCACCTGAGCCGCATGTTCAAGAAAGAGACCGGTCAGACCCCCACAGAGTATATCCGGTCGCGCAATTAGCCGCGTTAAAACTAAACAGACAGGCCAATGCCCATTCGCATTAGCCTGTCTGATTCTTTTATCTATTGATATATCTTAGCCGGTTTATCTTAGCCGATATGTTTTCGCCGGAGGTTTAGAATCCGGAGTTTGGTCAGAATACGATTCTCCCCTTTTTGGCCTGCTCGTGCATCTTCTTGCCGGGAACGAGATAAACCTCGAGGCGGCGGTTGCGCTCTCGGTTGGTCATGGAATTATTCTCCACAAGCGGCATGTCGTCGCCGTAGGCGTAGGAGAAGAGATATCGGGTGTCGCATCCCTCTTTGAGAAACCAGTCGAAAATTGCCTGCGAACGGTTCTCCGTCAGATCCTCGCGGTATTTCTCCGAGCCGGTGTTGTCGGTGTGCATCACCAGCAGCACGCGATACATGTCGGGATCTTTCAGATAGCGTTTCAACGGATTCAGAAGCGAGCCGGCCTCTTTTCTTATCTCTACCTCGTTGGGCGCGAACAGCCGCGAGGCGGGAATCGTGATCAGCAACACTTCCTTATTTCGATAGGTCTCCACCGTCGAACCGTTCTTTGAGCCATATTCTTTGTTGAGAAGTCTGTTTCTTGCCTCCTTCTCCTGAAACTTACGCACGAGCGACGCACTTTTGGCGTCAAGTTCCTCGGAATTCACCATCTCTATGAACGACATATCGTCGAGAGCATCTATCCGCTGCGCCGACGGAGAAGCCGCGGAAAGCGAAACGGGGAAAAGCAACGTTCCTGCAAGCAGACCCTTAATAAGTATCCTCGATAGATTCCTCATATTGCACTTCTCCTTTTACTATCATTTCAATATCCACAGGGTCCATCAGTATCTCGCCATCGCGTACCACCTCTTTCTTGACATAGGCCGTAAGCGCGCCGAGATCCATCTCTTCCTCGTCGGTCACATTGGCGTCGATATCGAGATAACCGTTTTTATCATACCAGTCCCATATCGTGTCGATGATGAAAAGAATCTCATCGTCATCATATTTTGCATTCACATCTTCGGGGAGAGTGGCGCGAATAAATTTTATGGCGTCATCCTCGTCATATTTCATCTGTTCATCCATCGTTTTTTCTATTCAAATCCAACAATCCCTCCGGCAGGGAGGTATGAATTTCTCTCTTTTCCTCGTCAATTTCGGTTATTATCCCTTCGGCAAGGGGTATGAATATCTCTTCGCCGTCACGGCCTTCAACCACAAGCAGACGGTTTTCCGTAGAATCATCTATATAATCGAGCTCGCCGATATCTCCGGCCGCGGAATCCACCACGCGGAAACCGTGAAGGTCATCCTCAAGCATCATATCCTCCCCCATATATTCTCCAAGAGCAGCCTTGTCGGCATAAATGGCGGCATTCACAAGCTCCGAGGCTTCCTCCATGCTATCTACCCCCTCCAGCTTGATAAGGAAGGATGTAGCGCCTTTCGGACGTATCGACTCGGCATAATAAGGCACAGGTATTCCCTCGGTGAAAACCACCAGCGGATTCCCCTCCTCAACGTATTCCTCCGGTACGTCGAGAATAGCGTTCAACTCCCCTTTCAGAGCGTGGGTGCGCTGAAACTTCCCTATCTCTATCAGTTTATCCTTTTCAATCATTATCAATCATCAGCAATATCATTCATCTATTCTAATGATTTTTGCGCCCAGACGGTTCAGCCGGAGGTCGATATTCTCATAACCGCGATCGATCTGCCCGATGTTCTGTATGCGGCTCGTCCCCTTGGCGCCC
>URNY01000176.1 GCA_900549375.1 uncultured Bacteroidales bacterium
GTGCCACGCTGTCCATCCTTCCGCTCACTCCGAAGAAGAATTCAAGAACGGCATAGCCTATAACCATATATTTGGCTTTGATCGGCACGGGGATGAAGAAGAGATATAGCGGCATGTTCGGGAATACGAAGGCAAACCCGAGCAGAATACCATAGATCGCGCCGGAAGCGCCTATAACCACCAGTCTGTTCTGGAAGTCGGCTATAGCGGCCTGAAGCTCGGTGCTCCCGGCCGCCTCCCATTGGCCCACAATCTGCTTCATGTGGTCGTAAGTCACAAGGTTCTGCGCGGCAATTCCTGCGATATAGTCATGTTCCCATGTGCACGCCCATATTATTTCCTGAAGGACAGCTCCTCCGACGCCGCAAACCATATAGAAGAGCAGAAATCGTTTTGAGCCCCATACATGTTCGAGCATACGCCCGAACATCCAGAGTGTGAACATATTGAAGAATACGTGCATGATGTTTCGGGGATCGTGCACGAACATGTACGTGAGCAGCTGCGCGGGATTGAAGAGGTCGGATTCGACATAGTGCAGACCAAGACGGGCCACTATCCCGTTCTGCCCGAACTGAGGGAACAGGAATTCCACCAGCCATATAATCAGGTTGATGATAATCAGGTTTTTGGTTACGGGCGGCCAGTTGCCGCTATTGAATGAACCGGACATTTCGTTTCTCTTTTTATTAGACGCATTTATTATTTAACGCGATTTCACTGCTCTTATTTCGGACTCACCTCTCTCCCTTCTACCCTCCCGTTCTCCTGTTCTCCTGTCTTAAAATCCTCCTTCCTCTCCTGTCGTCCTCCTTTGCTCCTGTCTACTCTCTCCTCTCGTCTCGCTCCGAAGAGGCGACGCAGCCGAGATCGAATCTCTCGGTTAAGAATCGAGAGCGGCGTTAAGAAGGGGCGGAAGGGCTTCTTGTCGGGCTGGGTAAACATCAGCAACGAACCGGGAAGACATTTCACGGTGATCTCCTCCCCCATCGGAAGAGGATCGCCGTCGACGTGCGCTATGCCGGGCGAAGTGCGGCGTATCACGGCCTTATCAGTACGCAGGGTCTGGATAATCATGTTGTCGCGCACATAACCGGTCATGAGGTCCACGCCGAAGAAGGCCCTTGTAAGCGGCGTACCGGCATGCACTATCGTGATGTCCACAAGACCATCCCGTATCGAGGCCTGCGGGGCGATAAAAGCGTTGTTGCCGTATTGCGATGCGTTGCAGGCTGCCACAATGAACGCCTTGAGCCTTACGGTATGCCCGTTGGCCTCTATCTCATACTCTTCGGGAGAATATTTGAGATATTCTGTCATCACGCTCCGCAGATAGTTCATCAGTCCGCGGCGTCGCGAGCGGGAGAATTTCTCACTGACTGCGGCGTCGAAACCGAGCCCGAACGTGCAGAAGAAGGGACGTCCGTCGGCCGCGCAGCTGTCGCAGGCTTCGATATGACGCCGCGCTATCAGATTGAGGGCTTCGCCGACATCGGTGGTAAGGCCGATGTGACGTGCCAGCCCGTTTCCCGACCCGAGGGGTATTATGCCCAAGGCCGTGCGAGTGCCGACGAGTGAGCTGGCGATCTCATTCACCGTGCCGTCGCCTCCGGCGGCGATAACGCCGAGATAACCCTTTGTGGCAGCCATGGCTGCAAGCGCTGCTGCATCACCGGCTTTTTCGGTATACATCACCTCCACATCGATCCCTTCCCGCCGAAGACGGCGCATAGTCCTTACGGGCACGTCCTTGCGGGAGGCAGTACCCGATATGGGATTGATGATCAGAAGGCATTTATCATGCATTTTCCACAGTCTTTTTTCTGTTATTTCCCGACTCCTCTACCTGCGTCATTCAGCGATAAACGCAAAAGAAAAGGGCTCCGGCTCGAAAGCCGAAACCCCTTTTCATAAAATAAGCAAATGTTTTATTATTTTATGGAAATGTATTTGCTTTAGAAAAAACCGGGAGAGACGGCTTTGTGATCAATTATCCGGGATGAATTATTTGCCGAGACGGGCTTTCTCACGCTCTATGTAGGCCTCGATGCCTACGCCGTTGCCGGGCTGGAATGTGGGATAATCCTTGGAGATTGTCTCGTAGCATTCAAGCGCCTTGTCGTATTTTTTCTGAGCGTCGTATATATTGGCTTTCTTGAGAAGAACGCGGGGAACAATCTGAATGTTCGTGCCGGCGGTCTTCACTGCCTTGTCGTAGCAACCGAGCGCGTCATCGTATTTCTTGAGGTTCACATAGCAGTCGCCTTTGAGAACGAGGGCGTTGGCCTCGAGCACATCCTCCGAGGTGGAGAAGTCGTCGAGACATTCCACTGCCTCTTTATATTTGCCGAGGTTATAGTAGTGCTCGGCGGCGCTCAGCGATGCGAGCTCGGCGGCTGTCGTGCCGGAATATTTCTCTGCCGTTTTCTTGTATTCCGCAGCGGCAACGGAATCATTACCGGCGGCACTGATCTCTACCTGATTGTAAGCCTCGAAAGCGCGGTTCACCTTAGGATTGCGGTAAATGAAGAAATAGCTGAGCACAAAAGCTGCCACTACGGCGAGGCCTCCAATTGCCCAGAAAATCGCTTTGCGGTTGTCGGAAATCTTCTCGCTTGCGCTTGTGAGATTCGAGTTCAGTTTCTCGATTGTCGTTTCCTCCTTGGGGTCGTTGTTGTTTGCCATTTTAATTAATTGAACCGGCCGGGCCGGATATTCTTTTTCTTTTTATTTCTTACTTCTTTCTTATTAAGAAACGGTCTGGAAACACGTTTCAACACGCAAAGTTAATAAATATTCCCGAAAAATCCCCCTTAAGGGGAAATTTTATTCTTATTTATTTAACTTTGCAGGAAAATGCAATGCAATAAGTCTCAATATTGAATATCGACTCCGCTAACGATGAATCATCATAGAATCATAATATGGGCGATTGCCATGTTTCTGTCGGCCGCCTCGCTTTCAGGCCGCTCCCGCCTCCCCCATCAGGAACTCCGCGACCTCGACCGGGCGATGACCCTCTCGGAGGAGATTTCCCGAAAGGCGTCCCAGCGCACGGATTCGCTTAAACGGCTTCTGCCGGGCGCGGGCTCATCTGAACGGCAGGCTACGATTCTGATCAATATATCGCGGCTCTACCGGCAGTCGATGGCCGACTCGTCGCTCTATTATTCCTATCGTGCGGTCAGGGAATCCACGGCTCTCGACAACGCCGCGAGGTTCCGGGCTTCGCTGGCTATGGCCGACGCCCTCGGCGCCTCGGGCTTCTTCAGCCAGGCGATACAGCTCTACGATTCTCTGCCGGCAACCGGCCTCGACAAGCCGGACCGCATCGAATATTTCAAAGCGGGCAGGCGCATTTATTCGAATCTCTGCAACTATATGGACGGTCAAGGTCTTTTCTATTCACATTATGTCGACAAATATGCCGAATGCGACGACAGCCTGACCAACCTTCTGCCCGAAACCGACCCTTTCCGCAAGTTCATCGTCAGCGAGAAACTCGTGAGCCGCGGACGTTTCCGCGAAGCCGACCAAATGCTATCCGATCTGCTTAAATCTCTAAAAAAGGGAGACAACCTCTATGGAATGGCGGCTTTCCAGCTCGCCACCGTACGCCGCAGCGAGGGGGATTCTTTCGGATATGCCGCTTATCTTGCCAAGGCCGCCGAGAGCGATATACTCGGCGGCGTCAGGGAGGGCTACGCTCTGCCGGCCCTGGCGGCATGGCTCTATCAGGAATCGGAGTTCGACACCGCTTTCAAGTATATCAACTTCGCTCTCGAGGAGGCTTATCTGGGCAACGCCCGCGTCAGGATGGTGAGCATGTCGAGATGGGTTCCGGCTATCGATGAGGCTTACCGCCATAAGATCAGCGCTTCGCAAAACGAGCTTGTGATATATGTGGTTTTCACGTCGTTGCTGCTCGTGGCGCTCGCCATACTCTCCTTCTTCCTGATCCGGCAGATCCGTAAGGGGCACCGGAGCCGTCAGGCGCTCGCGGCATCTTCGCGACTAAAGGATTTCTACATAGGCAATTTCATCGGACTCTGCTCCACTTATGCCGAAAAGTATTCTTCGCTCATACGGCTCGTGGACCGTAAGATATCTTCGGGACAGGCTTCCGAATTGCTCAAGACTCTGAAATCGGGCAAAATCGACGAAAGCGAAGATGAAGATTTCTATAAACAGATCGACTCGGTGGTGATGAGCCTTTATCCCGATTTTGTGGAACGCATGAACAATCTTCTCCGCCCGGAGGATAGAATCACAATCACCGACGGCTCGCTGACTCCCGAACTTCGCATCTATGCGTTTGTAAGGTTGGGCGTCTCTGAAAGCACCCGCATTGCCAAAATTCTCAACTACTCGGTGAACACTGTCTACGCCTATCGCAACCGCATGCGCAACCGGGCAATCGACCGCGAGAATTTCGAATCCGACGTGATGCGCATCGGCACCGAGGATGAAAATGCGAAATAAATCCACTCCTTTGTAAGACTGAACAGAAACTGAACAAAATCTGAACAGAAACTGAACAGTTCAGCATCTGTTCAGTATCTGTTCAGTACCTTAATCAGTACCTTCAAACCCTATCTGCGAGTTTATATTCATACTTGTTTTATGATTTGATAGTATTTTGATTTTCAGATATATTAAAATATT
>URNY01000177.1 GCA_900549375.1 uncultured Bacteroidales bacterium
CTGCCCCGCCGGCACTCCCTTCACCACGCTCGACGGCGTGGAGCGCAAGCTCGATGCCGCCGACCTGATGATCTGCGACGCCCGCAAGCCGATGTGCATCGCCGGTGTGTTCGGCGGTCTCGACTCGGGAGTGACCGAAGAGACGGAATCGGTATTCATCGAGAGCGCATGGTTCAACCCCACGCGCATACGCCGCACCGCCCGTCGCCACGGGCTGAGCACCGACGCCTCGTTCCGCTATGAGCGCGGTGCCGACCCTTCGATAACCGTCTATGCCGCCCGCCTCGCCGCCTGCCTCATCAAGGAGCTCGCCGGCGGAGAGATCTGCGGTGATGTGGCCGACATTTACCCGAAGCCCGTGAAACGCGCCGAATTCGATTTCTCCTTCAGCTATTGCAACCGCCTTATCGGCAAGGATATTCCCGCGGAGCTCGTGAAGTGCATCCTCAAAGCGCTCGAGATAGATGTGGAGGAGACCCCGGATCCCGACAAGGTTCGCCTGTCCGTGCCTACCTATCGCGTGGATGTATGCCGTCCCTGCGACGTCGTGGAGGAAGTGCTCCGCGTCTATGGCTACAACAATGTGGAGATCGGCGACGAGATGCATGTATCGCTCTCACAGCGCGCCGATACCGACGAGAGCTACGACATGCAGCAGATCGTAAGCGAGCAGCTCACTGCAGAGGGATTCATGGAGATCCTCAACAATTCGCTCTCCGCCGCCTCTTATTATGAAAAATCGGAGCTTTATCCCGCCGCGGAATGCGTCCGACTGCTCAATCCGCTGAGCGGCGACCTCTCCGTGATGCGCCGGACGCTTCTCTATGGCGGTCTGGAATCGATTTCGCACAACGTGAACCGCAAGATGGCCGACCTTAAATTCTACGAGTTCGGCAATATCTATCGCTACATGCCCGAAAAGGAAGAATCGGCGGAACGTCCTCTCGCCCGATATCACGAAGAGCCGTCGCTGGCCCTATGGATGACGGGACGCAAGACCCCCGCTTCCTGGAATGTCAAGGCCGAGGAAGTTTCGGTCTACGACCTCTTGGGCATCCTCAACAATATCTTCGCCCGTCTCGGCGTGTCGGAGTCCGCTCTGACGCGCACGCAGGGCTCCGATGAGGTGTTCGCCACCAAACTCGACATAGCCACCCGCTCGGGCAAGCACCTTGCCACGGCCGGAATTCTCCGCGCCTCGCTGCTCAAGAAATTCGACATACCGCAGAGCGTGGTCTATGCCGCCATCGACTGGAACGCGCTCTTCAAGCTCACGGCCCGCAACCGCGTCACCTTCAGCGAGCTGCCGAAGACGCAGCCCGTGGACCGCGATCTGGCTCTGCTCGTGGACAAATCGGTGAGATTCGCCGACCTCGAGACCGTGATACGCAAGGCGGAGCGCAAACTCCTGCGCGATGTGCGTCTCTTCGACGTCTACGAAGGGAAGAACCTGCCGGAAGGCAAGAAATCATACGCCGTGGCGATGAAACTTCAGGACAACGAGCGCACGCTCAACGACAAACAGATCGACGCCGCCATGAGCCGCATCATCGAGGCTCTGAAAGCTTTCGGTGCCGAACTCCGATAAAAATTTAACTACTTACATATATGGGAAGAGCATTTGAATACCGCAAGGCCCGCAAACTGAAACGCTGGGGCAACATGAGCCGTACGTTCACACGTATCGGCAAGGAGATCACCATCGCCGCCAAGGCCGGCGGACCGGATCCCGACATGAACCCGCGTCTGCGCGTGCTCATGCAAAACGCCAAGGCCGCCAACATGCCCAAGGACACAGTGGAGCGCGCCATCAAGAAAGCCACCGACAAGGATGCCGGCGACTACAAGGAGATTGTTTACGAAGGATACGGACCGCACGGCATCGCCATCGTGGTGGAGACAGCCACCGACAACAACCAGCGCACCGTGGCCAACGTGCGCAGCTATTTCAACAAATTCGGCGGCTCGCTGGGGACACAAGGCTCCCTCTCGTTCCTGTTCGACCACAAGAGCGTGTTCCACGTGAAGCCGTCGGCCGACATGGCCCTCGACGAGTTCGAACTCGACCTGATGGATTTCGAAGCCGAATTGGAGGCTGAAGAGGAGGAATGGCTCATCTACGGCGCCTTCGACCAGTTCGCCAACCTTCAGAAATTCCTTGAGGACAAAGGTCTGGAGATTGTCTCGGCAGAGTTCGAGCGCATACCGACCGACTACAAGGAGGTTACCCCCGAGCAGCGCGAGCAGCTCGAGAAGCTTCTCGACAAATTCGAAGAGGATGAAGACGTTCAGAACGTCTTCCACAACATGAAGGAAGACTGACGTCCCCGACGAGTGGCGCCCCGAAGTCACCCCCGATTTCACCCTCATCCCCGCATACAACGGCGCGACAGGCCATCCCCCTGCCGCGCCGCTGTCTTATTATTCTACCGACAGACAGGAACGCCAAATGAGGTAGATGCAATCCGTGGCAGGGAAAAACCTCATCCGCATTAGGCTCGTATAAGGTAACCGATCAGGCTATTGATTGCGTCAGCCACATCTGGAATAACGGGTCACGCATAGAGTATTTTGTTTGTCTTTTTACCGACCTGTCAGCTTTAACAATTTCTAATGTACTTAAAGTTTTAAGATATGCCGTCAAGACATTTGTCGGAAGTCCGGTCTTATCTCTAAGTTCCGGCATAGAGACAGGGCCAATTGCGATGCCTAAAAAATTAAGTATGTTTTGCGAATATACCGGAAGATTCTGATAAAGATTTCTGTATTTATCTGAAAAAATAGATAATAGTATCGAAGCGTCTTTTCCGGGATCTCCATTACTCTTTATAATATTGTATACTGTTTTTAGAGAATTGATTGTCGGCGGAAGAAGTTTCATTAATTCATCTGCACGCTTCTCTGTCTGCACGTCAAACAAGTGTCGAACGATTTTATCCGATATGGGATTAATATATACATGCTTCATGCCCTCGAAAAACGGTGCCTCATAATCAGTCAATGCCGGTAAGACTTTACTTACCGTGCCAATCAACATGGGAGCTCCTTCGCTGTTAAGAAATCGCCTAAGGCGGAACTGTTCATCATAAGAACATCTCGTCAGATAAAAATCAAAGTCGTCAATGAATACGATGGATGCCTCGGCTTGCGCAACTGTCTGAATAATGTAGTCCGAACTGAATACCATTCTTCCGTCAATCCAGACTTTGGATTTGTTTTGGCATAATTCTGAAGTGAAAATGCGTCTCAACACGGTCGTCTTCCCTCCACCCCTCTCTCCTATTATCACAACAGGTTGAGGAATTGAGCTTCCTGTACTGATTTTTATCTCATTATTTACATTATTTATAACATCTTCGTTTACGGAAATATAATTCATAGAGTCAGATATACGATGTTTTGACATCATTCCACAAATTTATAATACCACCATTTTCTTAATAATGGAGAGCGAAAACGCCTTACCCCATTCTTATTACGAATTATATAGCCATCATGTTCAAGCAGATTCAATATCGAGCTCAGCTTTTCGTCGGTCTTTATTGGATTATCTCCACTATACTGTGCAATTATTGCCTGAAGCTGACTTTTTGACAGTCCTTCGCCTGATTGACTGAGTCTTTTTAATATCAATCGAGCACCTTCTTCATGTTCATTGTATTCAGATAGTCTTTCTGACCAAGTACTCAATTCTTCCGTATGCGCCAAACCCTCAATCGAGGCATCGATCATCTCAGATGTAATTGTCTTATTTACTCCGAGATTATTTTTTATGTTTGTAAATATCAATTGAATAAAATACGGAATGTGCCATTCTAATTTTTCAAGGAAAGCCTCAATTGTTTTGTCACTGACGGCTATGTCCTCTGAATCGGCCAAAGCCTTGACTAATCCCCGTGCTTCCTGTTCCGACAATGCGTCAAAATCAAAAGTCACAAGATCGTTGATTGTCATTGACAAATTTCTAATACGCGTGAAATTGTGCAATCCTATCGAACCACAGAATATCCACCTGATCTTACTTCCGGAAACCTGCCTTAGACTTCTGAACCAGTTAAGGAAGAATCCTGCCTCCTGCAGAATTCCCGGATTTCTGTCCATCGTGCTTAAAAACAAGGTTAACTCATCAATAACAATAAGGGTATCCTTTGTATGGTCTATAACTTCTGATAGGGTTGTATATAAATTTTCTGATTTTTCAGGATGAGAGAAATCGAATTTAACCGGACCGATTCCCTTCACCCCTTCAAAAATTCTATTTACAATTCCTCCGGCTACTCCAATAGCTTCCGTCCATATTCCGGATATTTCAAATTTATTTATGAGTATTTGCAAGAATTCATCCTGCGTGCGTACTCCTTCAAGATCGATATAGACACAATTCCACCCCTTGGATTGTTTTTCCTCTAATAGCCTCTTTGCAAACGATGTTTTGCCAATTCTTCTCGGTGCAGAAAGAACAAGGGAATGATTCGTATCAAGATACTTTATTGCACGAGACAATTCTTCTGTCCTTCCATAAAAGTCATCTCCCGTTACAGGAGGTCCGACCTTATTTGTAATAGCCATAATGCTAAAAATTAAGTTTTTGCAA
>URNY01000178.1 GCA_900549375.1 uncultured Bacteroidales bacterium
CCTTTTTCGAAGTCGCGAGCGACACCACCATTATCATGCCTGCGCCGACAAGAAAATAAAGAGGAGTATCGGCCGATCCGTTCAGGCTATTCATCATGAAACCCTTTGCATCGCCTGCCCCGTTGGCCGCAAAATCATTGAAAGAATCAAGCGATGTGAGCGGAACGCCGATGAAGTTTACAAGGTCGTTGCCGGCAAATGCCATCGCCAAAGAGAATGTGCCGAGCAACACGACAACCTTGAGAACATTGACTTTGCATACGTAAAGAAGCTGCGACACAAGGGTAAAGATCACCAGACATCCTCCGACCACCAGCCATGTGTGGGCATCAAGCCACGCCTTGAAATCGGGCGTGACTACCGACATATCTTTTATGCCCTTGAAAAGAATAAAATAGACAATCGCGGTCGTTGCCACTCCCCCGAACAATCCGGCTTTCCACTTTAATCGGCTTTTATATTCAAATGTGAAAAGAATTCGGGCAAGAAACTGCACAAGCGTCCCAAATACAAAAGCAATCGCAACCGAAAGGAAGATACCGATAATCACCGACAGTGCACGCTCTGTATTCAGAAAGTCGCCGACATCAAGCGTATTCCCCGGCTCCGCCGTCTTGAAGAGAGCAACTACGAAGGTGGCTCCGAGCAACTCGAATACAAGCGAAACGGTGGTCGAGGTAGGCATACCAAGCGTATTGAATATGTCGAGAAGAATTATGTCGGTCACCATCACTGCCATGAAAATGGCAAGAACGTCATAAAACGACAGATTCTCAGGATGAAACATTCCGTGTCGCGCCACGTCCATCATTCCGTTGCTCAACACGGCTCCCACCAGAATTCCGACAGCCGCCACGATGATTATCCTTTTGAATGAAGCCGCACGCGAGCCCACGGCCGACGTCAGAAAATTTACGGCATCATTACTCACTCCCACCGACAGGTGGAAAACAGCAAGAAGAAAAAGGAATACAACTACTCCGAGAAATAATATATCCATAGCATCTCTTTCTTTACCACTGCAAATTTTATTATTGCATATTTTACCACTGCAAAGAAAGAAATTGAGTGTTTCGTAAATATCTACTTTATGTTATCTTTTTGTTAAGAAACCGCCTCTACGGGGAGTGTGAAGTCGAATCGCAGTCCCGCGCTATTGGTCACTTTTATTGTTCCGCCATGTATCGCCACGGCATTCTTCACAATCGCCAGACCGAGACCGGTCCCCCCGGCCGAACGCGACCGTCCTTTGTCGATACGGTAGAACCGCTCGAATATATGCGGAAGATGCTCTTCGGGAATGCCGCTTCCATTGTCTGCAAAAATGAAACTGCCTCTGCCGTCGGCCTTGATGCGGATTTCATCGCATCCGCTGTAGGTTTCGGCATTCGAGAAGAGATTGCGGAAAAGCGATTCGAGCAATGCTCCGTTGCCGTTGATTCTGAGCTTCGGCATATCCACAACGATCCGGATATCCGTTTTCATTCTTTCCTCTTCGCATATTTCCCTCACAAGCGCCGTGAGGTCCAACGAATGTTTCGCGATATGCGAAGCCCCCTCGTCCATCCTCGTTATCATAGACACATCTTTGAGAAGCGCGTCGAGACGCGAGGCATTCGAAGCAATGCGGGCAAGAAACTCATGTTTTTTATCCTCGCTCATCTCGGGATGATCCCGCAAAAGGTCCACGCAGGCTCGAATCGCCGACAGCGGCGTTTTCAATTCATGATTGATATTGTTAGTGAGTTGTTTCTTGAGTTTCTCCTTATCTTCCTGCTGGCGCAACGCCTCCTGACTTCTCTCCTCTCTCTGGATATAAAGACGCACGATATGACTGGCGATGCTTCCGAGTTCATCGTGAGGAAATCCGTCTTCTCCGAAAATACGCTCTCCCTTCTCAGCTTTTGCGGCAAACAGATTAAGCCTCTTTATACTCAATGAGATTCTGCGAGTGGCAAAATAACCGACAAAACTTATAACCGCCGTCATTGCGAGCATAATCCATATGAACGTCTTGTCGATACTCAGAAATTCGACAAGAGAATGGGTATAAGGTGCGGCCGAACGCACCACAATCCCGTTGTCGAGCAACGTAGCCGAATAGAAATACTCTGTATCGTCGCTGTCGGAATGACGTTCGGCGGCATGACCGGATCCTTTAAGGCGCGCCTCAGCTACCTCCGGGCGTGCGTTATGATTGGCCGTGGGAAATGGTGTTCTGTCATTGTTGTCGAAAATAACATTCCCTTCGCGATCAATCAGAGTCAGCCGGATCCATTCGGTCGGCGCACTGATTTTTTTGGCCGCCGAATCAATGCCTGCGTCCTTCATCTCCTCTGCAATCCGCAGATTATAGGACTGCAATCTGGTATCGAGCAACTCCCGCTTGAATTCCCTCTCTCTGCGATATTGAAACATAAGAAATGTGCCGACAAGAAGCCAGCACATCATCAGCAGCGTCAGCAAGACGCGCCAATGGAACGAGATTCTAATTCCTCCATCCATATCCATAGCCTGAGCGAGACACAAGACATGAACCGTAGTTGCCGAGTTTGGATCGGATGCGCGTCACGTGCACATCCACCGACCGATCCGTCACCACAATTCCTTCCGGCCATATCCTGCGCATCAGTTCCTCGCGTGTGAATATGCGTCCGGGATTCTCCAGCAGCAAAGCCAATATCTCGAATTCCTTGCGGGGCAGCTTTAGAGCCGCGCCGTCGACAGTACATATCAGCGTGTCCCGGTCGCACTCCACATTCTCGCGTTTTCGCGGCTTCGAGCGGCGGAGCACCGCCTCCACCCTTGCCAATACATTTCTGACAGAATAAGGTTTCACGATATAGTCGTCGGCTCCAAGGTTAAGTCCGGCAACCATATCCTCCTCATCCTGAAGGGCCGTGAGGAAAATAATGGGGATTGAGGAAGTTTCCGGACGCCGCTTCAATTCGGAAGCCATCTCGGTACCGCTGGTTCCGTCCATCATGATGTCCAGAAGTATAAGGTTATATGCGCCGATGGCCATTCCCATAGCCTCTTCGGCTCCCGATGCCACATCGACCTCATAACCTTCAAGGCGCAGATAAGTCCCGAGAGCCTCACGCAAAGCCTCCTCATCGTCGACAACCAGTATTTTCCCTTTGCTGTTTTCTTTCATGCGATTATCATCGGTTTTGCCCACAAAATTAAAAATTTTTGGAAACCTATGAAACTAAAACCGCACGTCAGTGCGTCTATAGAATAAAACATCTGTAAATGAATATTTCTTTGAGTCTCTTGGCTTATCCGGATTGCAGCGTTATTCCATCGGACGGTGCCATAAAACGGTGTCTGCGATTATTGCGGATGGCGATGTCGGCAATAGTTGCAGCCGACACCGACAAAAAACGCGCCGAAGAAAGAGAGAGACGTTTTATGGAGACCATAAATCTCTACGATGATATCGTGAGACGCATCTGTTTCTCTTTTGCCTCGCGCGGAAAAGATTTCGACGACCTTCGTCAGGATGCACTCATCAACATATGGAACGGACTTGACAAATTCCGCGGAGATTCCGATCTCCGAACGTGGGTATACCGTGTAACTTTCAATACCTGTGTATCTACCTACCGAAGAAGCGCGAAAACCTCGGATTTCGCTTCGCTCGAAAGTGCGGCGGGGCTATCGGATTCCGATCCCGGTTCTCTCGAAGCCGCAGGCTATCTCCACGCTTTGATATCGAGTCTGAATTCCATCGACCGTTCGATCATAATCATGTGGCTCGACGATTATTCCTACGACGAGATTGCCGATGTGACCGGCCTCAACCGCAACACTGTCGCCACCCGCATCCGCCGCGCCCGCGAATCGATGAAGAAGCTCTCCGCAGCCCGCAATTTTTAATATAATATCAGGCCCATTAGACCCATTAGATCTATTAGGCCCATCAAAACTTAATCCCCCCTTATCATGGAAGATAAAATTAAACAAGACTGGCAATCCACCAAGCAGGCCCTCTCCAAGGGTTCCGCAAGAGATTTAAAGGATTTCACTTCAGACCTGCGCCGCAACACGGCCCTCGACCGTCTTGCAACCCGCTATAAGAGATTTTTCATTCTCGCTTTTCTGTTCGTCCCGATAAGTTTCATGCTCTTCAACGAGCGGATTTTTTCTGAATTCGGCGATCTCTCATTTCTCAAAATCTATGTGGTCTGCGTCTTCTTTGCATGTGGCTCCATCGACCTCTGGCTTTACCATAAAATCAGAGAGATCGATATCTATTCGATGAGCGTGAGCCGCGTGGCTTTGCTCGCCGCAAAAGCAAGGAAAATCCACCTTATAGCTGTGATGGTCCTTTTTCCGTTCGCAATAGGATATATTGCCATAATGATTCGCGTCTTCAACGACCCCTGCTTCTTCTGGGGTATAATAACAGGAGGCGCCATCGGACTCGCCATCGGCACCTCCCAGTTGCTGGAATTTCTTGCAGACTATCGCCGTCTGCGCGATATGTGATTCTATTTTTTCTTCAGATTTTCAAGCCATTCCTCAAGTTCCAT
>URNY01000179.1 GCA_900549375.1 uncultured Bacteroidales bacterium
AGATGGCTACGGAAGCGGCATCCTTGAGCACCGTGATGTTAGCGATGTCGTTGGGGTTGAGAGTGGTGAATATAGATGATTCAACCGGAGCGCCGTCAAGAATGAAGAGCGGGGTGTTGCCGGCGTTGAGCGAGTTGACACCGCGGATGCGGATGGAATTGCTCGGGGCGCCCGGCTCACCGGTGCTCGACAATATGCTGAGGCCGGCCACCTGGCCCTGGAGGGCGTCGACGAAGGTGGCGGTGGGGATGTTCTCGAGGGCTTTCTCGCCTACGACAGCCACGGAGCCGACTACGGAGCCGAGCTTCTTGGCCGAACCATAACCGAGCACAACCACGTCATCGAGTTCGGCGGCTGTGGAGTGCAACCTGACTACCATGTGGTCGCTGAGAGCGATCGTCTGGCTTGCCATACCTACGTAGGAAACTTTCACCTGTTTCACGTTTGCGGGAACGCTGATGGTGAACTTACCGTCTACATCGGTGGCGACACCTCGTCCGCCTCCTATAGGCATGATAGTGGCGCCGATCAGCGGCTCGTCGTTGGCCGCATCGACCACCGTGCCGTGATAGGTGCGCGTCTGGGCCGACAGGCTCCATCCGCACGCCATCAGCGTCATCAGGATTAAAAACAATTTTCTCATACTGTAAAATTTAGAGATAAGTTATTAATCCCGACGACGGATGCGGGCGACTGTCAGTCCAGGTAGCGCGAGAGCATCGCCTCCGACACCTTTGCCTGCTCCCAGGGGGTGAGCGGCCTCAGATAGCTGCTCTCGAGCACCGACGACCGATGCCCTACAAGACTCTGGATGATATGCCGCGGCACGTCGAGACTGTCTGCCAGATTGCAGAAGAGGTGACGGGCGAAATAATATGTTATACGCGGGCGCGGGCCAAGTTCCTTCTCCTTATAATAAGAGTCGAGCGTGGTGTTGAGCGCTTCCGAAAGCATATGATAGAAATTGCAGAGACGGCTCTGCCTCTGCTCGGGAGTATAGACCCGACCTGTTGAGTAGCATGGCAGAAGATATTCATCTGGGTCGCGGCCGGCCGTGAGGGCTTTCAATATCTGTGCTATCCCCTTTACAGAAGCCACCACAGCCACCGGTCGCCCTGTCTTCTTCCTGACAGTGTTGAACGACACCACTTCCATGGTGTTGGACGGTTTGTCGTATTCAATGCGGTATTGCCGGTCTTTACGGTATCGTGAAGGATTGAATGCGAAGGCATGTAGTTTGTGGAAGCTCAGGGCTTTTATTTTCAGAGATGCGAGGTCGACCGGAGCAAGACCCTGAAAAGCCACGTGAAGGATAAACAGGGAGAGCGCGAGCGTGGGCAACTGCTTTATATCGGGATCGGAGGCTATCTGTTCTTTATAAGAGTCGAAAAGATTGCCTACATCCGGCTCAGACATGTTGCGGTCGGAGACTATGAACCGAGTGCGCGGCAGTCCAATTCGCAGCGTGGGGGAAATCATTCCATATTGCTTGCCGAAATTCACTATGGCGTTAAACCGGGAAAGTGCGAGATATCTCGTCGAAGAATCAAGGGGATAATCCTTTTCGAGGCGGTCGGCAAACCTGTTGGCATCGCTTTGTCCGAAATCGCGGAGAGCAGGGCCATTGCCGAAGTGACGTTCGAAATAGCGTCGGAAACCCTCGTAACCGCGTCGGGTGTTGAGCGAGACGGCGGTTTCTACTTTGCGGTCGATCAGCTCGAGGAAGCACCCGCATTCCTTTTCGGTATCGGGTTGGACAGGTATATTGTGTCGGCGCCGGGCGGCTTCTGAAGTCTCGGCGCAGGTATCGGTCTTGAAATCAGATAGAATGGAATCGAGCGCGGTTTCAAGTTTAGAATCTATGTAATTCTGGATACTTCCGGCAACACGGCGATAGACCGATTCGATGTGCTCGTTTTTCAGGCGGTAATCGCATTCGCGACAGCTGAGACGTCCTTTCCGCTTGTCCCAGTTACGCTCGCGGGCTCCGACGGAAGTAGCGACTCGGCGCACAAGGCCGTTGTGGTATATTCTTATCATGACCGGATAAGTGCCGTCGGAGAGCACTTTCCCTTTAAAGAGTTCTTTTGTTATCTGCATCGGTATAATATATTAGATAGTAGTTCATTAAGATGTGCAGTCGCTTCGCGACATCCGCCATCACGTAGGGACATCCCTCCGGGATGTAGCTATGCATCAGGCCGCCTCGCCTACGTGCCTGAGGCACGTCCCTATGTGAGGGCGACATCTATAGCCACAAAGATACACATATCAATGCTGTTGCGGAGAGATTGCTCTTCGGGGTGATGGAAAAGGAGCCAATAGAGCAATTTTTTATAAAAATTCAAAAAAAAGCCCGTATAGACGATTACATAAATTAAAGAGAAGAATGCATAATTGTGACAAAATTTGAGTAAAATCGTAATATAGTGCACATTTTGACACCGATTGCCTCATTTTAGCATATTTTCAGACATGTGTCCCCGAAAAGTGTTAAAAAGCATAAGAAAATTTGGAATTATAAAGAGATACTATTAAATTTGTGCAAATTTAAGTTTGTTATAGAAATTTTAACAGATTTGAAAAGAGGTATCGGGCTCGGCTGAAAGACAGAGGTTGCCGCCGAATAAAACCGCGATACCTGCACGCGCTATCCGAGGTCTCTAATAATCAATGAAGCAACTCAATTAAATCATCCGGGGATTCCGACCCAAAGGGACGGAATATCCGCATTGTTCAACTTAATTCCTTTAACGACGAAACAGAAAAGAATCCACTTCGCTAAAAACAAAACACAAGAATTTATTAACACCAAATAATAACTTATCTCTAAATTATTACGTATGAGAAAATTGTTTTTAATCCTGATGACGCTGATGGCGTGCGGATGGAGCCTGTCGGCCCAGACGCGCACCTATCACGGCACGGTGGTCGACGCGGCCAACGACGAGCCGCTGATCGGCGCCACTATCATGCCTGTCGGAGGCGGACGAGGAGTCGCTACCGACGCTGATGGTCGCTTCTCGCTTTCGGTTCCCGCAAACGTGAAGCAGGTAAAGGTGTCGTATGTGGGTATGGAAACTCAGACACTTTCCCTCAGTGACAATATGATAGTAAGGATGGCCTCCACAGCCGCCAACCTCGACGACGTGGTGGTTCTCGGTTACGGATCGGCCAAGAAGCTCGGCTCGGTGGTCGGTTCCGTTGCCAAGGTAGGAGAGAAGGCTCTCGAGAACATCCCGACGGCTACGTTCGTCGACGCTCTCCAGGGTCAGGTAGCCGGTCTTAACATCTACTCCAACTCCGGCGATCCTTCCTCGACCGATAACGCTATCCGCATCCGCGGTGTCAACTCGCTGACAGCGGGCAACACCCCGCTCTTCATCCTCGACGGCGCACCCGTGACTTCGGCCATTTTCACCACTCTCAACCCCAACGATATCGAGAGCGTGACGGTGCTCAAGGATGCCGCTTCCGTAGCCATCTACGGTTCGCGTGCCGCCAACGGTGTGATCGTGATCACATCCAAGAAAGGTGCTTTCGGCGCCCGTCCCCGCGTATCTATCCGCGCCAACGTAGGCTGGAGCCAGATGGTGGAGGATCCAGTGGAGATGATGAACTCGCAGCAGTATATCGAATTCCGCGACAAGATCGGTTCTCCGGTTGAGCAGGAAGTTCGCGACCTCGTGAACAAATACGGCATCGACACCGACTGGCGTAAGGAGACTTTCGACAGCCATGCGCTCACATACTCCGTAGAGGCATCTCTGCAGGGCGGTGGAGAGAATCTGAACTATTATCTTTCTCTCAACCACTATGACGCCGACGGTATCATCTCCATGTCCGGCATGCGTCGTACGACACTGCGTTCGAACCTGAACGTGAAGGTTGCCGACTGGCTCCGCATCGGTTTGCAGACAAACGTCGGTTATACGAAATATGAGAACAACGCCGCCGTATCTAACGACAAAGTGTATGTGAACAACCCGATGGTGTTCGCCCGTATGGCATTCCCTTACGATTCGCCGAACTATTATACGTTCGATGAAAACGGCAATATCCAGTGGGGTGAGAAAGCGATGTATCTTCACTATTGCGGCTTGCAGTCGCCCGACTTCCTTACGAGCAACATCAACCGCGCCCGCACGAACCTCACAGCCAATGTGAACCTCTACGAGCAGCTCAACCCGATCGCCGGACTTACCATCCGCGCACAGCAGGCCGTGAACGGCTTCGACTACCGTCTGCATTCACGCGGCATCCCTTATGAGTCTTATCTCACTCCGATGGGCGACAAGCTCGGACAGGCTCCTGTGGGTCAGGTCAACACCGGCTCCAACCAGCAGAGCTTCCAGCGTTATTACTCCTTCACATATACCCATACTGCAGAGTATATGCACACATTCAACGACGTGCACAACATGACGCTGCTTGCCGGCGAGGAGTCGATCATCACACGCAGCAACCAGTTCTCGGCCTATACCACAGGTCAGAGCGACCCGCGTCTGTGGCTTCTCCAGCAG
>URNY01000180.1 GCA_900549375.1 uncultured Bacteroidales bacterium
TCATTGTCAGGGATGTCATAATCCCGGTTCATGGGATTTCACAGGCGGTGAAGACACATCCATCGACCAGTTGATGGAAACCGTCGAGGAGGAGGATTTCGACGTGACTCTTTCCGGCGGTGACCCGCTCTATCAGCCGGAAGATGTAGCTGAATTATGCAGACGTGTGGCCCGATTGGGCCACACGGTGTGGATCTACACCGGCTTCACCTGGGAGGAGATACTCTCGGACCCTCGGCTTCTCGATGCCGTGAGACATGCGGAAGTGGTGGTGGACTCCCCTTTCATCGAGTCATTGCTTGACCGTGATCTTCTTTTTCGCGGCTCATCGAATCAGCGGCTGATCCGGGTCTCTGAATCCCTGACCACCGGCAAGATCGTGCTTTGGCACAGGTAGGGACGCAATATATTGCGTCCGCGCCGTCGATTTTTGTATCGCCGCAATCGCGTCCGCCCCGTCGATTGCGTCCGCCCCGCTCATGTAAAATAACTGAATGATTCTTAAAAAATCATAATACGTAGCATTTTCTATGTCACATATCTTAAATTTGCGGGTATTCAATATCGTCAGACAGATTCCACACCATAATATCTGACGAAAATTAAAAATGATGTATATTTCCAGATTGCTTTTGACGGCGGTAGTTGCCGGCTCAGTTCAGATTTCTTCGGCAGCTGCCCTCGTTCTAACTAATGATTCAACGGCCACTACTCAGGCCGCAGATTCCCTTTCTATTCCCGACGTCACTCTTGATGACATTGTTGTAACAGGCACCAAGAAACTGATAAAAAGCGATGGCGCCACTCTAACTTATAGCGTGGAGGAAGATCCCGAAGCTGCTACCAACAGCACACTCGAAATCCTCAGAAAAGTGCCCGGAGTGACCGTCGATGCCAACGATGATATCAAGGTCAATGGCCAGTCAAGTTTCAAAATCTATTTAAACGGACGCGAGGATCCTATGTTGAAGGGAGATGTTAAGACGATTCTAAAATCAATGCCCGCAGCCACAATCAAGCGTATTGAAGTCATTTCCGAACCGGGAGCCAAATACGAGGCAGAGGGAACCGGTGGTATTCTGAATATCGTGACGATAACCAAACAGTCACTTTCAGGTTATCTGACTAATCTCAATTTTTATTTGTCGAGCAATAATACAGGAGGTTCGGCCTATGCCCGCACGAAAGTAGGAAATGTGACCGGAAGCGCTCAGGTGAGTTATAACAACGGCCGGCTTTTTCATCGCTACAACACATACGAATCAACGATAGAGAATCTTGAGTCCGATATCAATCATTTGCAGACATCTTCCGGACGTAGCCGTAATAGCTGGGATTATCTCGGGGGGAACCTCAATCTCTCTTGGGAACCCGACACTTTGAATCTTTTCACTTTCGGTGGCAACATCTCCAACAACACGTGGGGCTCACCGTCAGAGATTTCGATGCGAATGCTCTCGAAAGACATGACCGAACGCTGGAGCCTGCGGAGGAACACCGTTCCCGACGGTCAATGGTTCTCGTTATCGGCCCAGCTCTCTTTCCAGCACAATTTCCGACGCCCAGATCATCATCTTATCGCCTCCTATTCTTATACGCATGGAAAGAATAAGAACAACAGCGATATGTATACCTACGATATAAAAGGTGATTATACCTTCAACGACTCTCCTTATACAAGAGAAACCAACGATTCCTACAACAACTCCCATATATTTCAGCTCGATTATTCCAATAACTTCAAAGACAGGCACCTGCTCGAGGCCGGCGGAAAAATGAATCTCAACTCCGACCGCTCGGAGAATGCCCAATGGTATGGAACCGCCTCCGACAATCTGGCCATTGATGAGTCGCAGCACATGAACGTTAAGCAGTTCCGCGACATCTATGCCCTGTATGCTTCTTATAAAGGGAATTTCGCCAAATGGAGCTTCCGTGCCGGAGTTCGCTACGAACACACGCGGATGGGGTTGAAATACCGTCTGGGAGACCATCCGGATTTCACCACTATTCTGAATGACGTTGTGCCCAATCTGTCGGCGACCTTTAAGATGACCGAGGCTTCCAATTTCCGTCTGGCTTATCAGATGAGAATCTCGCGTCCCGGACTCTACGTGCTCAATCCATTCCGCAATACGAGTACACCCGGAACGGTGAGATACGGTAACCCCGACCTGAAAAGCGAGAGAAGCAACAATATATCCCTCTCCTATTCGAACTATGGTGGAAAAGTGTCGGGAACCGTCAAAGTGAATTATTTCTTCTCTTCCAATCAGGTCAGTGATATGATTTTCATGAAAGACGGTCTGATGAACACCACCTACGCCAATATCGGCAACTACAACAATGTGTCGTTCGAAGGTAACCTTAACTGGAGCATTGTCAGAGACCTCAATCTGTCGCTATGGATGCGGGAGACTTACACGCACATGACGGCCGACAGCGAGATGCTGAAGGCCAAGAGGGTGAACTGGCGCACTAATCTGAACGCTAATATCGACTATAGATTTCCCTGTAAGGTCCGACTCTCTGCCTACGGCGGCTATGGCTCTCCATGGGTCGACCTGCAGTCGAAAGGAGCCTCATGGTATTATTACGGTTTAGGAGTGAGCCGCTCATTTCTCAAAGAAGACGCTCTCACCATAAACCTGAACACCTCCAACTTCCTTCCCGCCTATCGCAGCAGCAACTGGTCGCAGGTGAGCGAAACGGTCCGCACCACATCCTCCTCCCGTTTTCCGCAGTGGACTGTCGGGATCGGCATCTCATATCGTTTCGGAGGCCTCAAAGCCGACGTGAAACGCACCGCCGCCACCATAGAAGGCGATCAAACCGCAGGCGCAGGCTCCAAAGGCGGCAACAACTGATCGATTCCGAAATATTAAGTAACGGAGTAGAGCAACTAATTTTCTCTGCCTGAATTATGCCGCAGTGATTTTATTCTTATTTTTGCGTATTAAAACCCAACATAGGATGAAATATCTATTGACAGCCATTACTTTGCTGATGACCGCCGGGGTGGCTCAGGCTGCAACAAAACAGGCTCCAGAGTATGCGGTCTCTAAGCCGCTCCTCACTACCGTATGGGGAGAGCAGGTAACTGCCGATAATGTGTGGAAACAGTATCCGCGCCCTACCATGACGCGCCGCGACTGGCAGAACCTTAACGGCGAATGGGATTATGCGATCCGTCCTAAAGGTGAGGCCGCGCCGAAGAAGTTCGACGGCAGGATTCTTGTCCCTTTCCCTGTTGAGTCTCAGCTTTCGGGTGTGCAGAAAACCGTAGGCGACAAGAATGAGTTGTGGTATCGAAAAAACTTCTCCGTTCCCGAATCATGGCTGAACGGTGACGTAAACCTCAATTTCGGTGGCGTGGACTGGAAGGCCGATGTGTGGGTTAACGGCGTTTATGTAGGCGGACACGAGGGTGCCTATTCCCCTTTCTCGCTCGAGATCTCTGATGCTCTCAAATCCGGCGGGAATGAAATCACCGTCAGGGTCTATGACCCGACCGACAAGGGAACCCAGCCGCGCGGCAAGCAGGTTTCTGAACCGAAAGGAATCTGGTATACGCCGGTTACGGGTATCTGGCAGACTGTCTGGCTCGAGCCTGTGCCTGAAAGCAATATCCGTAAACTCCGTATCACTCCGGATGTCGATGGCAACCGCCTTATTGTAGATGGAACAACTTCGTCCGACGGTATACTGCTTGCGGAAGTCTTCGACAATGGGCGGAAAGTGGCCGAAGCGCGAGGAATCGCTTCGCAACCCTTCGAAGTAATGATGCCGGAGAATGTGAAACTATGGTCGACCGACAATCCTTTTATCTATGACCTCAAGGTGAGTCTGCTCAAGGATGGAAGGACTGTTGATTCCGTCGGCTCTTACGCCGCTATGCGAAAGATAGGGATGGCGCGCGATAAGGAGGGCGTAATGCGGTTCACGCTAAACGACAGGCCTATATTCCATTTCGGACCACTGGATCAGGGCTGGTGGCCCGACGGACTCTATACTCCTCCGTCGTACGAAGCGATGGTTTATGACATCGATAAGACCAAGGATCTCGGCTTCAACATGATCCGCAAGCATATCAAGGTAGAGCCGGAGTTATGGTATGAATATTGCGACCGCAATGGTATTCTCGTATGGCAGGATATGCCGAGCGGAGACAAGAATACCAAGTGGGAACGCCATAATTACTACAAGCGTCAGGAATTCGAGCGTTCCGAGGCGAGCGACCGACAGTATCGCAAGGAATGGAAGGAGATAATGGAAAATCTTCATAACCATCCCTCGATAGCAGTATGGGTGCCCTTCAACGAAGGCTGGGGACAATTCGACACGAAGAACGTAGCCCGGTGGACCAAGGAGATGGATCCGTCGCGTCTCGTGAATCCGGCAAGTGGAGGCAACTTCTTCTATGATTGTGGCGATATTCTCGATGTTCACAACTATCCGCAGCCGCGCATCTACCTTCTCAACGACGACAAGGCGAATGTGATCGGCGAATATGGCGGCAT
>URNY01000181.1 GCA_900549375.1 uncultured Bacteroidales bacterium
CGCTCGCGTCCCTCGACATCCGTCAGACGCATGTTGTAGTTGATGATATGCGAGCCGGTGGTCTGCATCGCGGCGAAGGCGTTGTCCGAAGAGTTGGCTCCGGCCGAAGCCGATACCAGCACGATCTCAGGATATTTCGCATAGATGATGCTGTCTATCTGCCGGGCGATGCGCGCCGTATACTCCACGCCGATATTCTGCTCCAGCTCGACCATCGCCGAAATACGGCTGTTGTCCGAAGGCGGGAAGAACTCGGTCGGCACGCGGGTGATCAGTCCCAGCGAAACGACGAAAAGGCCCATCATCGAGAAGATCGTGATGCGGCGGTGGCGGACCACCCAGTTCAATGAACGGGCGTAGATGTCGTCGAGCCATTCGAGCGCACGGTCGATCGGCTTGTAGACGATGCCGACGCCCTTGTAGTCGTGTACGCCTCCGTCGAGTTTGAGGAGGTAGGCCGACATCATCGGCGTGAGCGAGATGGCCGCCGTCGTCGAGACGCAGACCACGATCGTCACGATCCAGCCCAGCTCGCGGAAGAGGATACCGGCCATGCCCGGCACCATCGTCAGCGGCAGGAACACGGCGACGACCACCAGCGTGGTGGCGATGACCGACAGCCACACCTCGTTGGTGGCGTAGATGGCGGCCTCCTTGGGACTCGATCCCCGCTCGATATGGGTCGTGATATTCTCCAGCACCACGATGGCGTCGTCGACCACAATCGCGATCGCGAGCACGAGACCGAAAAGCGTCAGCGTATTTATCGTGAAGCCCATGAGTTTCATCACGGCGAAAGTGGCGATGAGCGAAACGGGGATAGTGAGCATAGGGATGATAACGGCGCGCCAGTTCTGTAGGAAGAGAAGGATCACCACCATCACTATAAGCGATGTTTCCAGAAACGTGACAAGCACCTCGTCGATGCTTTTGCTCACATAATCGGTGGAGTTCATGACAACGCGGTATTTCACTCCGTCGGGGAAATAGCGGCTGAGTCGGTCGAGCTCCGCAATCGAACCTTTCGCCACGTCGAGAGCGTTGGCGCCCGGGAGCTGACGGACGCCGATCAGCGCCGTTTCCTTACCGTTGACCTTCGATATCGCCGAATAAGAGGAGCTGCCTAACTCCACGCGTGCCACATCCTTGAGGCGCAGAATTCCGGCTCCGGAAGAGCGGAGTACGATATTCTCGAACTGGCTTACGTCGGCAAGCTGACCCTGCACCACTATGGTATATTTGAAATCCTCGGCTGATCCTGTCGGGGCCGCACCCACCGAGCCGGCCGAAACCTGAGCGTTCTGGGCGCGAATGGCAGTCTCTATATCCTGAGGAGTCAGTCCGCGCGCACGCATGGCCTCCGGGTCGAGCCATATCAGCATGCTGTATTCTCCCGAGCCGAAAGCGTCGACGCCTCCCACTCCCTCCACACGCGACAGCGGGTCTACAACGTTGAGTTGCGCGTAGTTGGTGAGATATAGCGCGTTGTAGCGCGGGTCATCGCTCTCGAGGGTGCAGAAAAGCACCTGATTGCTCGATTGCTTCATCACGTTGATGCCCTGTTCCACCACCTGCGTAGGCAATTGTCCCTGAGCCATGGTTACTCGGTTCTGCACGTCGATGGCCGCCTGGTCGATGTCGGTGCCGTTCTTGAAAGTGATCGTCAGCGAATATGAACCGTCGTCTCCCGAGTTTGAACTCATATAGAGCATATTCTCCACGCCGTTGATCTGCTGCTCCACGGGCACGCCGATTGCCTCGGCCACGGTCGAGGCGTTGGCCCCCGGATAGGTGGCCCTCACCATCACCGTTGGCGGCGTGATGTCGGGATATTGCGATACGGGAAGCGTATGAATGGTCATAAGACCCGCCAGCACCATCAGTACCGCTATGACGGTTGCGAAGATCGGGCGTTTGATGAAAAATCGCGAGAACATGGCCTGTTATTTTTGGAGTGATGGTTTTACTGTTTCCCCGTTGCGCACGGTCAGCAACGCTTTGGTAACATATCGGGTGCGGGGCGAGAGCCCTTTGTTGACAATGCGCAGGGTGTCGCGGTAAAGCTCTCCGAGTTCAACGGGCGTATAGACAACCTTGTTGGAGTCGTTGACCACATATACATATTTCCCGAGCTGGTCTGTGCCGATAGAAGCATCGCGGATGAGTATGGCTTGAGGCTCCGTGCCATAGGGAAGGTCTACGGTCACAAACATGCCGTCTTTAAGTTCTCCGTAGGGATTAGAGACTGCTCCCTCGAGGGTCAGCGTGCCGGTGGACGCCTCCACATTCGGCGATGTATAGTCGAGGTCGGCGGTGTAGCTGTGCGGAAGCTGACCGGCGAATTTGAGCGGTATTGACTTCAGCAGGCGTCCGCCATCGGCACTCCTGTCTCCGAGCATCGCCTCATACTGGGAATCCTCGATGTCGAACACGGCCTTGACCTCTGTGTCGTCATAGATTGTTGCCAGGGTGACGGGCGACATTTCGCCGTTCACATAGTTGCCCGGCGAGAGCTCCGCCAGTGAGATGCGTCCCGAGCGAGGAGCGCGCACCGTGCAGTAGCCTAAGTTTTCCCGGGCCGTTGAGAGAGCGGATTCGGCATTGCGTATGGATGCTTTGGCCGTTTTCATCGAGCTTTCGGCCTGTATCACGTCCATCTGCGACACTGCGTCTGCCTCCAGGGCTTTTTTCATTGCCTGATATTGACGCGAGTAATAGTCATACTGGCTGCGGGCTGTGGCCAGCGATGCTTCGGCCTGGCGCACCGCGTCGAGGTATTTCGTCGGCTCTATGGTGAAGAGCACCTGCCCCTTTGCAACGCGGTCCCCCTCCTTATAGTTGCGTGTGAGTATCTGGCCGCTGACACGCGCCACGACATCGGCCTTGTTCAAGGCGCGGATATAGCCCGGATAAGTCTTGTGGAGCGTGACGGAATCCACCAGCGGCAACGCCACGTCGACAACAGGCACCTCCGGTTTTTCCTTCTCTTTCTTACGGCATCCTGCGGTAATCAGCGACAGCAGGATGATACAACCGACAGCGGCGCGAACCGTGAATGATATGGATATGTTGCGGGATTTTTTCATTGCTTTTCTATTTTAAGGAACATAGTCTTAACGTGGATGGGATCGATAATTATCTGCTTTCGGGGGAGCCGGCCACGGCTGCATAGACGCTTATCAGCGAATTGAGGGCTGCTGCGCGGGTCTGGAGGAGGGAGGTTTCGTTGTCGAGCATGCTTATCTGGGCGTTCATAACATCGGTGAAGGCCGACAGACCGCGTTTGTAGCGGTCAACGGCCAGCGTGAAAGATTCCTCGCTTTCCCTGCATACTTTCTGTACGAGTGCAATTCGGCGAAGGTTGGCCTCGTAGCCGGAGAGCGCTGTTTCCGTTTCCGTAACGGCAGTAAGCACCGCGAGGTTATAGCTGTCGATGCCGGCGAGCATGTTCTCCTTGGCCATTGCTGCGCGCCGGTTGCGTGCCATACCCTCGAACACGGTCCAGGAAAGACTCGGAGCTATTGAGTAGGTGAAGCTCTCTTTGGTGAAAAGGTCTTTGGCGTTATGGGCCGAGGTGCCGATGGATCCCTGAAGCGAGAGCGTCGGAAGAAAATCCTTCTTGGCGATGCCTGCCTGTGCGGCAAATCCGGCGAGTTCATATTCGGCGCGGCGTATGTCGGGACGGCGGCGCAGAAGATCGGCCGGCACGCCTATATTCACTGTGCGGAAAGGATTTGGAAGAGAGCCGGGAGTTTTCAGCTCAGGCTCAATCTCGGCCGGAGTCACGCCTATGAGCAGGGCGAGTGAGTTGATGGCCGAGCGCGCCTCGTTCTCGAGCGCCGGTAGCGAGGCCTGGGTGGAATAGAGCACTGTCAGCGACTGGGCCACATCGAGTTTCGAGGCAAGTCCCGTCTCGAAGCGCGCCTCGGTGATGGCCTTTATCTTCTCCTGCGAAGCGATCTGACGTTTGGCCACTTCGATGCATTCCTGGGCCAGTCGCAGGTTTACGTATGCCTTCGCGATATTTGCAGCCAGCGAGACCATCGCGGCCTCATATTCTGCGCGGGTGGCGTTAAAATCGGCTTTGCCGAGTTTCGCCTGCTCGCGGACTCTCCCGAACACGTCGATTTCCCACGAGAAGCTGAGGCCCAGTGAGAAATAGTCGGTTGTCATGGAGCGCCCGGCGGGGATTGAGAGGTCGCCTGCCGAGCGGTTTTGGGTCCAGCCGGCGGAGAGACCTATTGTGGGGAAATAGGCCGAATAGGCAAGCTGCCAGTTGCGCCGGGCGGCCTCAATGCGGTGAAGAGTGGCCGACAGGTCGAGCGAGTTGTTCTCGCCCCGCGCTATCAGGGAGGTGAGAATCGGGTCGTCGAAGCCCGTCCACCAGCGGTCGTCGGAGGGGAGGGAGGTGAA
>URNY01000182.1 GCA_900549375.1 uncultured Bacteroidales bacterium
TGCTTGTATTCGCAGAAAGTTTCGGACTGGTCTTATTCATTTATGAGCTCGGTCTGAAGGTCGGTCCCGGTTTTTTCAGCAGTTTCAAAAAAGGGGGAATCAAGTTGAATATACTCGGGCTCTCTACTGTTCTGCTTGGTACGCTTCTTGCCGCCGCATTGGCTTATGCGCTTTGCATCCCTATGTCGGACATGGTAGGCATATTAAGCGGAGCCACGACCAACACCCCGGCACTCGGAGCCGCTCAGCAAGCGCTCAAGCAGGTCGGCATGTCGGCCAGTGGCGCAGCTTTGAGTTGCGCGGTGACATATCCTTTGGGAGTTGTGGGTGTCATAATCGCCATCATATTGCTTCGTAAAACGGTAGTCCGCGAGTCAGACCTCTCAACAAGCTCGGCGGATGACGATGACCATACATTCATCGCTACTTTCCGCATCAAAAACCCGGCGTTATTCGGTAAAAGCGTGCAGGAAATCGCTTCGCTGACGAACGTAAAGTTCGTCATCTCTCGTTTGTGGCGTGATGGAGAAGTCAGTATTCCGACGTCCGAGACAACGGTTCGTGACAACGACCGGGTAATGGCAATTACCACCGACAAGGATATCCGTGCTCTTACAGTACTGTTCGGAGAGCATGAAAGTTTTGACTGGAACACCGGCGACATAGATTGGAACAAGATCGACAGCAGTCTCACTTCAAAGCATCTCATCATAAGTAAGCCGGAACTCAACGGCAAGCGTCTCGGGTCGCTGCGCCTGAGAAATAATTACGGTATCAATATTACGCGAGTGATGCGAAGCGGTGTCAGTCTTCTTGCCACTCCGAGCCTTGTGCTTCAGCTCGGCGACCGCCTGACGGTTGTGGGAAAAGCCGGGCAGATAGCGAAGGTGGCTGATCTTGTTGGCAACCGCATCACAAAGCTCAAAGACCCGAACCTTGCAGTGATTTTTGTGGGACTTGTGCTTGGCTTGATTCTCGGCTCAATACCTATTGTAATTCCCGGAATTTCAGTTCCCGTGAAACTTGGACTTGCCGGGGGGCCAATTGTCGTGGGTATCCTGATGGGTAGATATGGACCGCAACTACACATGGTGACATATACTACCCGCAGCGCCAATCTTATGTTGCGGGGATTGGGCCTTTCACTTTTCCTTGCCTGCCTCGGTCTCGATTCAGGTTCTCAGTTCATTGAGACAATAGTGCAAGGCAACGGACTGCTTTGGATTGGTATCGGTTTTGTGATAACTCTTATACCGGTCTTGATAATGGCATTCTTTTCAATGCGATTCTTCAAGCTCGATTTCGGTTCCACCTGCGGAATGCTATGCGGAGCGATGGCAAACCCGATGGCCCTGAACTATGCCGACGATACCATCGACGGCGATAACCCGGCAGTGAGCTATGCCACAGTCTACCCGATGGCAATGTTCTCTCGAGTGGTTATAGCCCAGCTGCTCGTGCTGATTTACTTCGGATAGAGATAGCTATTTTAGCTACTATAGAGGCTACGCGATAAAAAGATTCAGCCCAAAGCCTTTTGGCTTTGGGCTGAATCAATTTTATTCTTTCTTGAGAAAATCAGAAGAAGCGGGTTACCGAGTTGTCGTAGTTGAAGAGTCGGGGAGTGCCCTGGAGATTCACGAGGGTATATTTCGTGGCTCCATTGGCATCTTTGAAAACAACTACATTGCCGCAAAGTGTCCCCGAGAAATTACCGGAGCCGGAACCGAGGCTCCATGCGCCGGATGCCGACGAGACTTTTACTTTCTCCGAAGGATTGTTGCTCACGGTGTAGTCGCCGGGCACCGGCGTTTTAAGCGTCGATGTATCTGCCACGACATTGAGCATCACCATTCCGCGCAGGCCGGGAGTATATTCCACGACATACCATCCTCCTTTCTCCTCTTCGATTTTAAAGGCCATTCCCGGTTGAAGGAGAACAGGTTTGTCAGCACTGTTGACAGCCGCAAACTCATCCTTGGCCACCGGAGTCTCGAATACTTTTGTCTCTTTACCGATCACAACATAGTTGTCGGCGTAAGCGGCCGAGCAGAGAAGGAGAGCGGCCGAGATGATTGTTGCTGTTCTGAATTTCATATTAGTTATTTCAATTAATTTCAATCAAGATGAAGAAGCTCTTTGATCTTGTCGACGGCGATCGAAAGTCCGTTGACGTCTTTTCCACCTGCCTGGGCAAAGAAGGGCTGCCCGCCGCCACCTCCCTTGATTGCCTTGGCTGCTTCCCTGACAATCTGCGAGGCGTTGAAGCCCTGCTTTACAAGATCATCCGAAAGAGCAAGAGTCAGAAGCGGTTTGCCATCGTTGACGGTTGCCGCTACAAATACCGTGGATTCCGGACACTGTTTGCGGATATTGAAAGCAACATTCTTCACAATCTCCGGCAGGCGAGGGCCAACCATGACGGCAACCTTGACGCCATTTATCTCTTTTGCATTGCGGATGGCATCCTCTGTCAATCCGGATATGCGCTCGTTCATGAATTCATCAACTTGATGGCGGAGATCGGCATTCTCGGCGATAGATTTCCGAACGGCGGCACGCAGGTCGGAAGAACTACCGAGAAGCGAGTTAAGGTCGCGCATAAGATCCTGGATATTGTCGAGCATATTCTCAACGCCCGTTCCGGTTACGGCCTCTATACGGCGTATACCGGCAGCGATCGAGCTTTCCGACAATATTCTCACCATACCTATATTCCCGGTGTTGGCAACATGCGTTCCGCCGCATAATTCGACGGAAGTACCATATTTCACAACTCGCACTTTATCGCCGTATTTCTCACCGAAGAGTGCCATTGCACCCATTTTGCGAGCTTCGGCAATAGGCATATCGCGGCGTTCTTCAAGAGAAATGGCTTCGCGTATACGGCTGTTGACGATATGCTCTACTTTGCGCAGCTCCTCGGGCGTGACTTTCTGGAAATGAGAGAAGTCGAAACGCAATACCTCGGGTGACACAAACGATCCCTTCTGCTCCACATGCGATCCGAGAACTTCACGCAGAGCCTCATGCAGAAGATGCGTTGCCGAGTGGTTGGCTGATGTGGCTTTTCTTGCATCGAGATCTATACGAGCTATTAACTCAGCCGAAGGATCATCCGGAAGTTCATAAGAGAGATGCACTCCAGTATTGTTTTCCTTCTTTGTATCGAAAATCTGCGTGGTTTTTCCGTCGGAAGCGATAAGCACGCCTTTGTCACCGACCTGACCTCCCATCTCGGCATAGAAAGGTGTTTTGGAAAGCATTATCTGGTAATATTCCTTACCTTTCTGCTTAACCTTGCGGTAACGGAGAATGCGGGTGGGTGTCTCGAAAGAATCGTAGCCTACAAATTCCTCGTCGCCGGGATTTACTTCAACCCAGTCGGTGGCTTCGGTAGAAGCTGCGTTTCTCGCGCGATCTTTCTGTTTCTTCATCTCGGCATCGAATCCTTTGCGGTCGAGATCCATACCCTGCTCGCGAAGGATAAGTTCGGTGAGGTCGAGCGGGAAACCGTAAGTGTCGTAAAGTACGAAGGCATCTTCGCCCGAGAGAGTCGTGCTGCCGTTTTCGCGTGCCTTGGCGATAAAGGAATCAAGAAGTTTGATTCCCTTGTCGAGTGTGCGCAGGAAAGCCTCCTCCTCCTCTTTGATCACCTTTTTGATAAGGTCTTTCTGTGCGGGGAGTTCCGGATAGGCGGCGCCCATCTGATCCACGAGCGTGTCGATCAGTTTATAAAGGAAAGCCTCCTTCTGGTCAAGGAATGTATATACATATCTTACGGCACGGCGAAGGATACGGCGAATCACGTAACCTGCCTTAGCGTTCGAAGGAAGCTGCGAATCGGCAATCGAGAAAGCGATTGTACGAACATGATCGGCAGCGACGCGCATAGCGACATCGATCTTTTCATCAGTTCCGTATTTCTTGCCGGAAAGACGTGAAATCTCATCGATGAGAGGAGTGAACACGTCCGTGTCATAATTCGATTTCTTCCCTTGAAGCGCCATGCAGAGGCGTTCGAAGCCCATGCCGGTATCGATTACCTTGGCAGGCAGGGGCTCCAGATGACCGTCGGCCTTGCGGTTATACTGCATGAATACGAGATTCCAGATCTCGATAACAAGAGGGTTGTCTTTATTAACGAGAGTGGCGCCATCCACAGCTTTGCGTTCCTCATCGGAACGGAGATCAATATGAATCTCAGAGCATGGGCCGCAAGGACCCGTATCGCCCATTTCCCAGAAATTGTCATGACGGTTGCCATTGATAATATGTGAAGCGGGAAGATGCTTTTCCCAATAGCCTGCAGCCTCATTGTCACGCTCGAGTCCTTCCGGCTCGAATCCCTCGAAGACAGTGGCATAAAGGCGATCGGGATCAAGGCCAACAACTTCCGTGAGG
>URNY01000183.1 GCA_900549375.1 uncultured Bacteroidales bacterium
AATACCCTCCTGACCCTCAAGGCCTGCCGCGGGGCGGCCGTCGAGCGTCGTGGGCACCACGCGGGAGCCTTTGTTGAGGCTATACATCTGCTGGACGTAATAGCTGGCCGTAGGCATGCTGCGCAGGTTGTCGAACCATATCATGTCGGGACGCCATTGCCAGCCCTCGACATGGGCGAAGAGCGGAGCGTAGGTGGCCATCTCCACAACGTCGGCATTGCGCTCGAGACCTGTCATGAAGGCCGCTTCCATCAGCGCGGCGTTGAAATGATTGCGGCCATACCCTTTGCCATGGCAGGCATATTCTCCGGCGAACACTTTTGGCCCTTTCCTGTCATAGTTGTCATAGCGGGTGCCCTGGCTGAGGAACCAGCTCTCCGGACGATAGAAATGCTCGTCGACAAGGTCGACTTTCAGCTTCTTCATCTCGGGCCAAAGGTAATCGAATTCCTTCCCCTCGGAGTTGGGACCCGAGGAGCCGATGATGCGGATATCGGGATAGCGGGCGCGGATGGCTTTCACGAATGGGGCGAGCCGAGTAACGTATTCCGGTCCCCACTGCTCGTTGCCTACGCCGATATATTTGAGGCCGAAGGGGGCCGGATGGCCCATCTCGGCGCGAAGAGCGCCCCATTTGCTGTCGACGGGACCGTTGGCGAATTCAATAAGGTCGAGAGCATCCTGAATATAGGGGTCGAGGGCATCCACGGGAACATGGGCCGATTCCTTGTCGTTCTGGTACTGGCATACGAGACCGACATTGACCACGGGCAGCGGGGCCGCGCCAAGAAGTTCGCTCAGCAGGAAATATTCATAGAAACCGAGGCCGAAACTCTGATAATAGTCGGGGAAGAAACGATGGTCGAAGGTGAATTCCCAGCGATTCTCCTTTGTCGGTCGGTTTTCGGGAGCGCCGACAGTATTCTTCCACTGATAGCGGCTGTCGAGGTCCGTACCCTCCACGATGCAGCCACCGGGGAATCTGAACACACCGGGGCGAAGGGCGGCGAGACGCTCCACGAGGTCGCGGCGCAGACCATGGATATTGTCGGCGGGGAAAAGGGAGATGTGCTCCAGATCGACGGTGTTTTCCGGGCGGCGCAGATAGATGCGGAGCTTACCCTTCAGGACGGTTCTGTCGGGACGCAGGTCGACCTCATATTTTTTCCATTCTGAGCCGGAAATCTCTATCTTCTCCGAGGCGCAGCTCTGGCCCCCTTCGGAATTAGACTCGTCGATGAGCTGAACACGAATCCGCGCTTTTCCACCATCGGGAACGCGGGCATATACGCTGAAATGATATAGCGAGTCCTTCTCGAACGAGACGCCGAAGAAGCCCTCGTTCACCAGTGCCGTGTGGCGGTGGGGATGGCCGGCGGGAGCAAGCTCTACATAATGGGGATTGCGGGCAAAGGGACCGTCGTCCTTTATTGAGACGTTTCCTGCCGTGGCCCATCCCATGAGCGGATTGTCGAACTCGAACGAGCGGTTTTTCACTTTTTCGGCGTAGAGACCGCCGTCGGCGCCATAGTTGATATCTTCGAAAAAGAGACCGTACATGGTCGGAGGAATTTCAGCGCCTTTTTTCGCCGTGTTGATGGTCAGCGTCTTCTGGGAATCGGCAAAAACCGGCGTCAATGCGGTTCCGGCCATAAACATGAGAAGAGCAGCCTTGACTGACAGAGATTTCATGATGTCTTGAATATTTTAGGTCGGTTAGTATTTGTGTAGGTTATATGAGGAGGCAGGCCGTGTAAGCGGCTTCCTGATAGCAATATGAAGTGTGGCGCATTCAGGCGTTCAGCCGAAGATGCGCCGGAATATGCGGTCGGTGGCGCCGAGTTTCCCGCGGATATAGTCGCCGGCCGCCTGTCCGAGTTTACGGCGCGTTTCGGCGGCGTCGGGAGCGAGGAAGAGGCGGTCGGCCTCGCGTTCGAAGTCGGCCTTGCAGCCGACGGGGAGACCTCCGCCTGACTCGGCCATCTCCCGAGCTTCGATAAATTTGGCGTTGTTGGGGCCATAGATAACGGGCACGTCGTAGACGGCGGCCTCGTTGATATTATGGAGGCCGGCTCCGAAACCACCCCCGACATAAGCAACGTCGCAATAGGCGTAGGAAGAGGAGAGCAGTCCGAAGCAGTCCATTATCATCACTCTCGCTTTGTCGGCGAGCTCGGGATTCTTCTCCGCCTCGCTCATCAGCACTGCGTCGGAGCCGAAACGGGCACGGAGGGTTTCAAGGCGGCTTTGGTCGAACTCATGGGGAGCGATCACAAGCTTTACTTCCGGATGGGCGTTGAACCATCCGGAATAGACATCCTCGTCGGGCGGCCAGCTGCTTCCGGCCATCATCACTGCGGGGCGGCCGGAGGCACCCTCCTTCACGAAACGTTCGAGCACAGGGATAGGCTTGCGGGTGGAACGTATGTCGGCCACACGGTCGAAACGGGTATCGCCGCAGACCTCCACACGTTCGATGCCTATGCCGGCGAGCAGGCGTCGGCTGCGTTCGTCCTGCACGAAGATGCGGGTATACCAGTCGAGCCAGCGGCCATACCAGGCACTGCGTTTCTTGAAAAAGAACTGCTCGGGGCGAAAAACCGCGCTTATCAGATATACGGGTATGTTGCGTTTATACAGAGCCTCGAGATAGTTGCGCCAGAACTCATATTTCACGAATATGGCCATCTCGGGGCGGGCTATGTCGAGGAAACGGCGCACTCGTCCGGGTGTGTCGAAGGGAAGATAACACACGCAGTCGGCGCCCCCATAGTTTTTGCGGACTTCATAGCCGGAGGGGGAAAAGAATGTGAGCAATATGCGGAATTCGGGACGCTCGGCGCGGATGCGTTCGATTATGGGACGCCCCTGCTCGAATTCGCCGAGGGAGGCGGCATGAATCCAGTGCTCGCCGGAGCCAACGGCTTCGCGCAACTTCTGCTGCCATTCATGCTGGCCATGCTCGAGAAGGCGCGCTTTGGCATTGCTCACGGAAGCCACCCTGACGCCTACGCCATAGGCGGCAATGCCGGCCGAATAGAGCGGGCGCTCTAAAAACCGGCGGCAACCGGCGGCAGCCGTCTTTCTCATTCTCTCGAGAATCCGTGAACTCATTTCTCGGGTACCGGTATGTTTTCAACAGCCCTGCGGATCCGCGCCACTACCTCGTCGCGGGGCATGAGCTCCGTTATGTCGAACATGTGCGGCCCGCGGCATGCGCCGACAACGGCCAGACGGAAAGCATTCATCACGTTGCCGAGATGATAACCTTTGGAGGCAATCCAGTCGAGTACAATCTTCTCTGCATTGGCCGAGGTCATGTCGTCGATTCCTTCGAGCACGCCGATAAGTTCCTCCATGATGGCGGGAGTCTCGGCGCTCCAGCGCTTCTTGACATCCTTGGCGGCATATTCCGTGGGAGCCACGAAGAAGAAATCGGCCTGATCCCACAGGTCGGGGATGAGACTCGCGCGACCCTTCACCATTCCGAGCGCGCGGGCGATATATTCTTCGGAGAATCCTTCGATACCTTTCTCCTTGAGAATCGGCATGAAGAGGCGGGCAAGCTCCTCGTCGGGCTTGCGCATGAGATATTCATGATTGAACCAGATACCTTTCTGATAGTCGAATTTGGCTCCGGCTTTGGAACAATGGTCGAACGAGAATTTGGAGACAAGCTCCTGCATGTCCATCAGTTCGCTGTCATCGCCCGGGTTCCAGCCCAGGAGAGCGAGGAAATTCACCACGGCCTCGGGCAGATAACCTTTCTCGCGATATCCCGAGGAGATTTCGCCCGACTTGGGGTCGTGCCATTCGAGGGGGAAGACAGGGAAGCCGAGTTTGTCGCCGTCGCGTTTGGAGAGCTTGCCGTTGCCGACGGGCTTGAGCAGAAGGGGAAGATGCACGAACTGAGGCATCGTGTCGCTCCAGCCGAAAGCTTCATAGAGGAGCACATGCAGCGGAGCCGAAGGGAGCCATTCCTCGCCGCGGATCACATGACTCACCTCCATCAGATGGTCGTCGACAATATTGGCGAGATGGTAGGTGGGAAGGTCGTCGGCACTTTTATAAAGCACCTTGTCGTCGAGAATGTCGGAGTTGACGGTGACTTCGCCGCGGATAAGGTCGTTGACATGAATTTCGCGGCCCGGCTCAATGAGGAAGCGGACCACATACTGCGTGCCGTTGTCAATGAGGCGTTTCACCTCCTCGGCGGGAAGCGTGAGCGAGTTGCGCATCTTTCCGCGGGTAGAGGCGTCATACTGGAAGTTAGGAACGGCGGCGCGTG
>URNY01000184.1 GCA_900549375.1 uncultured Bacteroidales bacterium
CTTCTTGTTCAGTCCGAATATCTCTCTTCCCGTGGTGAGGCGGAAGCCGAGCCCTTCTCTACCTGTCTCCTATCAGCCGGAAGCCTCCATCCTCCACCTCGAACATCCGGCTCTCTCCCGATAGCCCCGCTATCGTTTCGTCGAGATGCTCGCGATTGGTGTCTGTGATGAATATCTGCCCGAAATTATCGCGTGAGCTCACCAGCTCCATGATGCGCCTCACCCTCTCCGCGTCAAGCTTGTCGAAGATATCGTCGAGCAGAAGAATCGGAGTCAGCCCGCTGCGGCGCTTCAGATAATCGAAGATCGCCAGCCGCAACGCCACGGTGAATGATTTCACCTGCCCCTGGCTGCCGAGACGCCGCATACTGTATTCGCCCAGTCCGGTCAGCAGGTCGTCGCGATGAACTCCGCGCGATGTATAGCCCAGCGCCTGATCGCGCCCGCGGTCTTCGCTGAAAACCTCGGCCGGCGTATGTTCGTTGAGCACGCTCCGGTAGCCAACCGACGCCCGCTCCGCATCGCCCGAGATCATGGAATAATACTCTGCAAAAAGGGGACTTATCTCCGCCACCCATTCCTGTCGGCGGCGGTGGATGCCGAGCGCCGCCTCAGCCATGCCCGCCTCCACGGATTCATACAGCAGGGGATCGCGCACCCCGGCGCGCAGCATTCTGTTGCGTGATTCCAAAGACTTGCCGTATCTGATGAGTTGCGAGAGATATGCGCGGTCGGCCTGCGATATCACCATGTCGAGAAGCCGGCGCCGATGTTCCGAAGATCCGCTCACAAGCTCGCTGTCGGAGGGCGTCACGGTCACCACCGGAAACCGCCCGATATGCTCCGATATGCGGCCGTACTCCTTGCCGTTGCGTCTCAGAGTCTTCCCCTTTCCCTTCACCACTCCGCAGCTCACATTCTCCGACACGCCGTTGTCCATCAGATAATCCCCCTTGAGCATCAGCATCTCGGCGCCATGGGTGATCAGCGCGCTCTCGGGGATGGTCTGCATCGGGCGGCTCATCCCTAAGAAATAGATGGCCTCCAGCAGATTGCTCTTCCCCATGCCGTTGCGACCGAGCAGACAATTCACCCCGCCGCAGAATTCCAGCGTGGCCGCGGCGATGTTCTTGAAGTTCAATATGTCAACCCGTTCGAGCAGCATTCTCTATCCAAAATTCAAAATTATCCTCGGAGCGGTCGCGTGCAAGCACTTTAGTGCGCAGAAATTCAAAATTCCCTTCAGCTCGCTCCAATTCAAAATTCAAAATTCAAAATTCAAAATTATTTCACTCTTTGGTGCCGTAGGCGAGGTCGCCCGCATCGCCGAGACCGGGAACTATATAGCTGTGGGCATTCACTTTGTCGTCGATCGCGCCGCACCATATCGTGGTTCTGTCCTCAGGGAAATGCTCCGACACATAGTCAACGCTCCGGCGCGATGCTATCACCGAGGCCACATGCACCCTCGCCGGCTCCCCCTTGGAAAGCAGCGCCTTATAGGCAAGCTCCATGGAGCTGCCAGTGGCCAGCATCGGGTCGACAAGCAGGAGCGTTTTCCCTTCAATCGAGGGGGACGCCAGATATTCCACAAGTACATCGAACGAATCCCCCTTCTCTTTATAACGGCGGTATGCGCTCACAAAGGCATTTTCGGCCTTGTCGAAATAGTTCAGGAAACCATGGTGGAACGGTAGCCCGGCGCGAAGAATCGTGGCGAGCACAACCTTGTCGGCCGGCTCCTGACATACGCAGGGACCGAGCGGCGTATGCACTTCCGTGTCGCGGTAGTTCAACCTCTTCGAAATCTCATAAGCCATTATCTGGCCGATGCGATCGAGATTCGTGCGGAACCGCAGCGGGTCTTTCTGTATTTCCACATCCCTGAGCTCAAGCATATAGCGACTCACGAGACTTGGGGTGTCGGCAAAATTTATTACTTCCATTTCATTTCTTGTTATGCACCGCGCCCCGGAATGCACGGTGCATTCTGCGGGGCGGTTCACAAATATATAAAACTATCCCCAATTAATCAAATTATTCCTCTTTTACCCCTGCGCCGCAAGCTTGGCAAACCGATGCCACATCGCCGGCAATGGCGCCCTTTAGCTCGTCGAGCGAGGAGAAACGGTGCTCGTCGCGGAGCCGGCGCAGAAATCTGAGACGCAGAGTCCTCCCGTAAAGGTTTCCCTCGAATCCGCAGAGATGAGCCTCTACCGTCAGGGGCAGGTTCTTGTCGACCGTAGGCCTCACGCCGATGTTCACCACCGCCGGGTAGCATCTCCCGTCGGCCACGCAGGCCTCGGCGGCATATACCCCCGGTCCCGGAATCTGCATGATTCCGGCTATCGCGAGGTTCGCCGTCGGGAATCCGAGCCGACGGCCGAGTTTGCGGCCGGGCTCCACCACTCCGCTCAGCGTGTAGGGGAAACCAAGCTGCGACGCCGCCTGCTCCACATCACCCCCGGCCAAAAGACGTCTTATGGCCGTGGAGCTCACCCCCCTCACTTCCGGGGCGCGTATAACCTCCACCCCGTGGCGCAACCCGATGCACCGATAGTCGGAAAGGCTCATCGTCATGCCGTCGCTTCCGAACGTATTGTCATAACCGGCCACAAGCAGCTTCGCTCCCAGACGGTCAGCAAGCATCCCGATCCACTCATCGGCTGTGATGCGCATCACCTCCGGAGTGAAATCCACCGTCACGACCTCTACGCCGGCCTCCCTGAGCAATTCCACCCGCTCTTCGGGCGTCTCGAGGAGCAACGGCGCCCTGTCGGGCGATACCACCCACAGCGGATGAGGATCGAACGTCACCGCCACCGGGCTGAGTCCGCGGCGCGTTGCCTCTTCTGTCAAAAAATCGAGCACGGCCCGATGCCCGCGGTGAACGCCGTCGAAGGTGCCCACCGTCACAGCCGTTTCCCGCCCCTCGAATGCCGGGCTCTCACTTTTTAAAACATTCATAGCGCAAATTTAATAAATTATGACTACTTTTGTGAGGCCGCGGGCCAATATTCCCACGGATTTTCAATTATTAAACATATCGGTTATGAGCAAGATAAAATCGATCGGCATTCTCACCTCCGGAGGCGACGCCCCGGGTATGAACGCCGCTATCCGCGCCGTGACGCGTTCGGCAATCTTCGCCGACTTCAAGGTTTTCGGCATCTACCGCGGCTATAAAGGCCTCATCTACGATGAAATAGAAGAGTTCTCCACGCAGAATGTCTCCAACATCATCCAGCGCGGCGGAACAATCCTCAAAACCGCCCGTTGCAAGGAATTCCAGACCCCCGAAGGGCGCCAGTGCGCCTACGACGTGATGAAACGCCATGAAATCGACGCTCTCGTAGTAATAGGCGGCGACGGCTCTCTCACCGGCGCCCGCATCTTCGGCAACGAATTCTCCATCCCGATCATCGGCCTCCCCGGAACAATCGACAACGACCTCTACGGAACCGACACCACCATCGGATACGACACGGCCCTGAACACCATCATGGAATGCGTCGACAAAATCCGCGACACCGCCACCTCCCACGAACGCCTCTTCTTTATCGAGGTAATGGGACGCGACGCCGGATTCCTCGCCCTCAACGGAGCCATCGCTTCCGGCGCCGAGGCCGCCATCATCCCGGAGATCTCCACGCAGGTCGACCAGCTCTCGGAGCTCATCCAGAACGGTTTCCGCAAATCCAAGAACTCCTCGATAGTGCTTGTGGCCGAATCGCCCATCACCGGCGGCGCCATGGGCCTCGCCCAGCGCGTAAAAGAGGAATACCCGGCCTACGACGTGCGCGTCTCGATCCTCGGGCATCTCCAGCGAGGCGGCTCCCCGACGGCCCACGACCGCATCCTCGCCTCGCGCATGGGTGCCGCGGCCATCGACGCCCTCCTCGACGACCAGCGCAACGTGATGATCGGCATCAAGAACGACGAAATCTGCTACGTCCCCTTCACCAAGGCCATCAAAAACGACAAGCCCATCAATCAGGAGCTCCTCTCCACCCTCCGCCGCCTCTCCATCTAAGAGAGCCCCGCCGAATAATTCAAAATTCAAAATTCCCCTCGGTGCGGTTGCGTGAGCGAACTTTAGTTTGCCCTTGTGGCGCCTTGGCGCCCTTCCCCGCCCCAAAATTTTCAAAAAATCGCTTTCGGTTTTGCCGATTGCGATTTTTTTAATACCTTTGCATCGTCTTAGGGCGAATACCAGAGTGGCCAAATGGGGCAGACTGTAAATCTGCTGGTTTA
>URNY01000185.1 GCA_900549375.1 uncultured Bacteroidales bacterium
AATATAATCACTGAATCTTACGACAAAATTAATCAATATTTACAATATTTCAAACATTTTGTATAAAAATATTTAAAATTATGAACAAAATGATACAATGTAGTAATCAATGGACGTCACTGACGGCGCCGGGGTCGAAGTCGCTGTCGTTGATCCAGCTGTGGGGAACGTTCTCACCGGCGCGCACGCGATTCCAATACATCCTTGACTTGCACAGGTTGGGATATTCATCGAAAACCCTCCCCTCGCCCCGCATACGGGGATCATCCTGCGCGGTCAACCGCTCGGTCATCTCTTTTTCCATGGCCGCCATCAGCTCCCTATAATTCGGATTATCGGCAAGATTAACTATACAAAGAGGGTCCTTACTGATGTCATAGAGTTCCACTTCGCCGCGCTTTCCCATCGACAATTGCCAATATTTGGCGGTCGTCGGATTTATTCGCGATTTGATTATCTCTGTCTTTGTCGGACTGCCATCTATATTCATATAACCCGTCTCCGGATTGCCCGCCGGCCAACGCCCCGGTTCATAGTTGCGAATATACAGAAAACCGTCGCGCAGCAAAGCGCGAATTGGATAGCCTTGATCATCGGGACGCCCTACATCATGTCGTTCCTTTCCCATAAGCATATAATCGCGGTTCAAGGATTCATCACGCTTATCTTCAATTATATCCATGAAGCTATGGCCGGTGATCGGAAGCATCCCGGATGCCTCTCCATCAACTCCCGCAACTTCTAATATCGTTGGCGCGAAATCTATAACACTTATCATTGCCTCCTCCCTTCTCCCGGGATTTCTCAACCCATCTCCCCACATAATGGCCATAGGGATATGATTCGAATAATAATAATCCTGTCCCTTCAATCTTGGGAATGGCATTCCGTGGTCGGAGGTAACTATTACAATCGTATTTTCAAGCTCGCCTATAGAGTCCACAGCCGCCAGTATCTCTCCGAGATGGCGGTCGAAATGCTCTATCTCGAGAGCATAATCAAGCATATCCGTGCGCACAGTCTCATTGTCGGGCCAATAAGCGGGCACGGAATCCACATCTTCAGGATGTTTGCCGTTCCGTATCGACGAGCCGAATTCATAACCTCTGTGCGGTTCTCTGGCACCATACCAGAAGCAGAAGGGCTCTCCCTCCTTCCGGTCGGCGAGAAAGGCTTTGAAATTCGAAGCATAATCTATCGGCGAGATCTCTTTTGTCGGCGGTTCACACTTTATTTTGTTGTATGGTTTGCCCGTGAGGCGTCGATTCGAGCCATCTGAATTTTTAGCAATGCCCGGTCCCCAGCCCTTCCCTGTGAATCCTGTATGATAACCGGCCTTTTTGAGCTCCTCCGGGAAAGAGACAAATTTTTGAGGAAACTCGCACCAATGATTGGCCGCCTCCTCCAATTGCCATGAATTGCGCCCCGTAATCATGCAGGCTCTCGACGGCGCCGACTTCGAATTGCAGGTAAAGGCGTTGTCAAAAAGAATTCCTTTTGACGCCACACTGTCGAAATTGGGAGTTGTTACCCATTTATGCCCGTATGCGCTGAAATGTCCTGCATCATCAGCTACGCAAAACAGAATGTTAGGACGTTTCTTATCTCCGGAATTCGCGGAGTTTTTCGCACTCAGTTGAGGTGCATTGGTAAATACCAGCATTCCTGCCGATATAAAAAGACTGTTAGCAATATGTTTCATCACACTTTTCTTTATGCCGGCTTAAGAATCATTCCATTTTCCGGTCAAATATATCGTTTCATTGCAAATTTAAGAAATTGGAAATATTTGTGCAAGAGCCGCAGATACATATCTTTATAAAAGTCACGGCCAACGGATATTTTGGCGCAATATTTGTTATTATAATTTGATGCGACAGCGAAGAATCTGTTTTTGAATAATGGAAGATAAAAACATCACTATAAAGGGAGCAAGGGTAAATAATCTTAAGAATATCGACCTTAGCATCCCTCTTAATAAATTTATCGTGGTTACGGGAGTGAGCGGCAGCGGAAAGTCGTCGCTTGCTTTCGACACCCTTTATGCCGAGGGACAACGCCGTTATGTGGAAAGTCTCTCGGCATACGCGCGCCAGTTTCTCGGACGTATGTCAAAGCCTGAATGCGATTTCATAAAAGGGCTGCCACCTGCGATTGCCATAGAGCAGAAAGTCAACACACGCAATCCGCGAAGCACGGTGGGAACCGCCACTGAGATCTACGACTATCTGAGAATGCTTTTCGCCCGCGTCGGCCACACAATCTCGCCTGTCAGCGGTCTCGAAGTCAAGAAACATGGCATCGAAGACATTGTGAAAGCAGCACTCTCCTATCCGGAAGGTACAAGGCTCGCCGTTCTCACCGACATCCGTGTTCCTGAAAACAGGACTTTCGACCAGCAGCTCGACATTTACCTTAAAGAAGGATATTCGAGACTCGAAAAAGATGGAAATTTCATCGATATCGGTGAACTCAGAGCGTCGGGCACTCCCGCTTCACCCGAAGGCTACAGGCTCTTGATCGACCGTCTTTCGGTTTCCTCCGACAAAGATGAGATTTCTCGTCTCACGGATTCGGTGGAAACCGCCTACTACGAAGGTCATGATGAATGTATAATCAAGATATGGGGAACAGACGGAACTCATGAATATACATTCTCCAAACGTTTCGTTGCCGACGGCATGGAGTTTCGCGAACCCAGCGATCTGATGTTCAACTTCAACAATCCTTACGGCGCGTGTCCGGTTTGCGAAGGATTCGGCAAAGTGCTCGGAATCAGCGAAGAGCTTGTGATTCCCAACAAGACGTTTTCCGTTTATCAAAACGCCGTGAAATGCTGGAGCGGCGATAAAATGAGCGAATGGAAGAAACGGCTTATACATATCGCTCCGCATTTCAATTTCCCGATACATACACCTTACATGGATCTGACCGAAGCTCAGAAAAATTTCCTATGGCATGGCAACAGCCATTGGGAGGGTATTGACGGCTTCTTCCGCTGGATCGACCGCAATCAGGACCGGATGCAATATCGCGTTCTGAAAGCGCGATATCGCGGCAAAAGCACATGCCCCGAATGCCACGGCTCAAGACTGCGCAAAGATGTGGAATATGTAAAAATTGCCGGCCACACCATTACGGAGCTTGTTAAGATGCCGATATCCGAGTTATCGGAATTTTTCAACAATCTCCAGCTCGTAGAATCCGAGATGGCTATTGCAAAACGCCTGCTTACCGAGATTACCCAGCGGCTCGGCTTCCTCAACGACGTCGGTCTCGGCTACCTCACCATGGACCGACTTTCCTCTACCCTTTCGGGAGGAGAAAGCCAGCGTATCAATCTCGCCACATCGCTCGGCAGTTCTCTTGTCGGCTCCCTATATATCCTCGACGAACCGAGTATAGGTCTGCATTCGAGAGACACTGAAAGACTTATCAGAGTGCTCCGCCATCTTCAGCAGATAGGCAATACTGTCGTTGTTGTAGAGCATGACAAGGAATTAATGCTTGCTGCCGACGAGATAATAGATATAGGTCCCGATGCCGGACGACTCGGAGGAGAAGTTGTGTTTCAGGGAAAAGTCGATGACGCAATCAAAGGGAAAGGTTGCGGAGTATCGCACACCGTGGATTATCTCAGTGGCAAAAGCAGGATAGCAACTCCAGTTCACAGACGCCCGTGGAAGAAATTCATTCAAATCGAAGGGGCTGCCGAAAACAATCTTAAGAATATCGACGTCAGATTCCCCCTTGGAGTTATGACGGTAGTTTCCGGGGTAAGCGGTTCGGGTAAATCGACCCTCGTAAGAGAGATTCTCTATAAATCCCTTTTGAGAGCGATCGGAGAAGCTTCGGATATACCCGGTACCCACCGCAGGATTTCAGGCGACATTGAGAGCGTCAAGGCCGTTGAATTCGTTGACCAGAATCCCATCGGCACTTCTTCACGCAGCAATCCGGCAACATATCTTAAAGCCTACGACGAGATTCGCCGCCTTTTTGCCGACACCCAGCTCTCGAAACAGATGGGCTTCACGCCGGCCCATTTCTCTTTCAACACCGATGGCGGACGTTGCGAGGAATGCAAGGGAGAAGGCACAATCACCATCCCGATGCAGT
>URNY01000186.1 GCA_900549375.1 uncultured Bacteroidales bacterium
CGATACCGGCGCGTATGTCGGGTGAGACCATGTCCGTGGCGCGAAGGCTATGGAACCGGCCGGAGCCGATCACTACGGCCCTGTGGGGGTCGCAGAGGATTATACGCGCTCCCATGTCGAGAAGCTTATCCACAAAGAAAAGACGGCTCTCGAACATCTTTTGGTGTATCAACACACTGCCGCGTGCCTGAGTGCAGACCACCAGAAAAATACTGATGAGATCGGGCGACAGACCCGGCCACGGAGCATCGGCGATTGTCATCGTGGAGCCGTCGATAAAATTCTCTATCTCATAGATCTCTTTCTGGTTTATACGTATGTCGTCGCCCTCGATATCAAGGCTTATGCCTACACGCGCGAAAGCTTCCGGGAGCATCCCGAGATCGGCCACTCCCACATTCTTGAGCAAAAGATTAGAACCCGTCATAGCAGCCATGCCGATGAAACTACCCACCTCGATCATGTCCGGCAGTAAGCGGTGGTCCGTCCCATGCAGGCTTTCCACACCCTCTATGGTGAGCAGGTTGGAGCCTATGCCCGAAATGCGGGCACCCATGCGGCAAAGCATCTTGCAAAGCTGCTGGATATATGGTTCGCAGGCTGCATTATAGATAGTGGTTGTGCCCTTTGCCGTCACTGCGGCCATGATTATGTTGGCAGTCCCGGTGATGGAGGCTTCGTCGAGCAGCATGTAAGTTCCCTTCAGACCGTTCGACGATGTGATTCTATAGAGTCTTTCCTCCGGACAATAATCGAATTCCGCGCCCAACTTCTGCAATCCTATGAAATGCGTGTCGAGTCTGCGGCGCCCGATTTTATCGCCGCCCGGTTTGGGAAGAACCGCCTGACCGAAACGGGCCAGCAGCGGACCCAATATCATTACGGATCCTCGCAGTGAAGCCGCCTTCTTCCGATATGTTTCCGTGTGGATATAATTTATATCAATACTGTCGGCCTGAAATTCGCACTCCGATGGACTCGTGAAATTCACTTTCACTCCCATTTCGGACAGGAGATTTATCAGGTTCATCACATCGGCAATGCGCGGAAGGTTGGATATCTTTATCTTCTCCTCGCTGAGCAATGTGGCGCATATCACCTCCAGAGCCTCATTCTTGGCTCCTTTAGGACAGATCTCCCCGTCAAGACGATGGCCCCCCTCAACTATAAAACTGCTCATGATTTTTTCTTTTTCTTTCCTTTCTGCGGAGTCGTTGGCACGGCCTCCTTGAATTCATGCAGAAGATATGTGGCCGGGTCAAGGTCAATCTTACCGCCGGAGTATTCCCTGAGATCCTTAAGAATCTTGGCATCGTCGACTCCCTCCTTGTTGTGGATCAGCTGAAGCTTCTTCATATGGTGGGCAATCAGCGATACAAGGATATCTTTCTCTTTCCCATCCTCCATATCGGCCACTTTCTCAATCATCTTCTCGATGTTCTTGCCATAATGGCGATAGCGCATGGCCGAGGCGGTATAAGGAATCTTCTCCGGCTTGGGATTCAGACGGTCTTCCGTGATGACCTCGCACGGGAAATCCACATCGAGCTTGAATCGCGAAATTATGTTTATCTGGTCCCAGATTTTGCTGTAATCGCGTCGCTCCCCGACGAGTTCAGGGAAAAGGTTGGCCATTATCTCCACAATGGCATGTGCGCACCGCGTCCGCTCATCTCTATCGGAAATAGTGAGACAATAGTCTACCATTCCCTGGACGTTTCTTCCGAATTCAGGAAGAGTTATCTGTTTCAAATCTGTATTATACGGTATCATAAGCAACTGAAATTGCGTCTTTACAAATATAAGCAAAAAATTCCGTAATTCCGCCTTTGTAGCCACATAGGCTTGACTTTTATGTTGTCAAAGTCGCGGGCGTGCCACTGTGGTGCGGTATTCCTTGAGATATTCGGGCACGGAATAGGCAATGTCGATGAAATCATTCTCCCGGAATGCCTTCTCCGACAGCGCCATCATATCCTTCGCCATCGGAAGCAGTCCATCGATCCATTTGGCGTTTTCACTATTTATCACATCTTTGGCTTTTTCCGCACCGTCTCCCATGAAATAGAGCTTCTTTCCGGCATCCAGTAGATTCTTAAAGGAATCGGCGTCGAGAATCTTCGGGCCGGGAGCTTCCACGGCATTGAGGGCAAAATCATACACTCCGGTGAATACCTCCATCCTGCGGGCATCCACCATCGGCACAAGCAATTCCTCGCCCGTGAAGTCAAAACTGCGGAACATCGCTTTTACGGCCAGTATCTTCAATGTGCTCACTCCTATCAACGGCACGCCCAACGAGAAGGCCAGCCCTTTGGCAAGCGACATGCCAATACGCAGTCCGGTGTAGGAACCGGGACCGGTGCATACCGCCACGGCATCCACTTTCCATTCCTTGCGTTTCACCTCCTCCATGCATCGCTCCACAAACGGAGCGAGTTTCTCGGCATGTTTCATTCCCTCTCGGTCGTCAAGGTCGAACTCAAGAACTCCGTCGCGTGTCAAGGCCACTGAGCAGATTTTTCCTGAGGTTTCTATATTGATTATGGTCGCCATATTTCTATTCTTCTAAACTTTTGAGGTCTTTTCATTATTTTCAATGATGCCGGCCGAGGCGGCAAAGGCCTCGACGCATCTCATGCCGTCGATCGCGGCCGATACGATTCCGCCCGCATATCCTGCTCCTTCACCGGCCGGATAAAGACGCGAAAGCTCTATATGCTCCATCCGCTCTTTATCGCGCGGAATCCTCAGAGGCGACGAAGTCCGCGATTCGAGCCCGACAAGTATAGCGTCATTCGTCAGGAAACCGGGACATTTGCGCCCGAAGTCGAGAAATCCAGATCGCAGACGCCTGCTTATGAATGGAGGAAAGAGAGCGTTGAAATCAGCCGGATGGATACCGGGAGCATAGGAGGTTGCCGGCAGGTCTGCTGAAATCTTTCCGTCGGCGAAATCCTTCATCCTCTGCGCGGGCGCATTGATGCCGCCGGATGCCTCATAAAACCGATGCTCCAAATCCTCCTGGAAACGAAGCAATTCGAGTTCTCCGAATTTCTCATATTCGGGGAAATCTCCCGGCCTTATCTCCACCACCATCCCGGAATTGGCGCGCTGGCCGGAACGTCCCGACGCCGACATGCCGTTCACCACCAGCTCTCCCTCCGCGCTGCCCGCAGGAACAATCACACCCCCGGGGCACATACAGAATGAGTAGACACCGCGGCCGTCGGCTTGCGTGACATAGCTATATTCCGCCGCGGGAAGATATTTCCCTCTCCCCTCGCGCGAATGATACTGAAGGGTGTCGATGAGCTTCTGCGGATGTTCGAGCCTCACGCCTACAGCTATCCCTTTGCATTCCATCTTCAGGCCGTCGTTGTGAAGAGCATAATAGGTGTCGCGGGCGGAATGGCCTATTGCAAGCACTACGGCATCGCCTTGTATCTCCCCTTTGTCGGTCTTCGCCCCTCTCACGCGCCCGCATTCCGCTATCAGTCCGGTCATACGGGTTTCAAAGTGGATTTCGCCCCCGCATCGCTGAATTGTGGAGCGCATCTCGCGGATCACTCCCGGCAGACGGTCGCTGCCGATGTGAGGATGGGCATCGATCAGAATGTCGGGAGAAGCGCCATGCTGCACAAACAGCCTCAAAACCTCGTCGACACTTCCTCGCTTTTTGCTCCGCGTATAGAGCTTGCCGTCGCTGAAAGCTCCGGCTCCCCCCTCTCCATAACAATAGTTGGAAACGGGATTGATGCGGCGCTCACGGCTGATGGCGGCAATGTCGAGACGGCGGCTGTCGACGTCCCGGCCACGCTCTATCACTATCGGCCGTATGCCAAGGCGAAGTGCCTTCAATGCGGCGAACAGTCCCGCGGGTCCGGCTCCGACAATCACCACCGTGGTTGCATCGTCAGCTACCGGTTGAAAGTCTACCGGCTGAAACAGCTGCTCCACAGTCTTGTCTTCGCCGAGCGCGATCCTGACTGTCAGATTCACCATGACGATGCGTTTGCGGGCGTCGATCGACCGCTTTACTATCCGCCAGGCATTTATATCCTGTTCAGCCACGC
>URNY01000187.1 GCA_900549375.1 uncultured Bacteroidales bacterium
GAATCAGCCCTAATTTTCAGTTGACCTCAAAAGTTTAGCGGACAGTAATAATTCTTAATAATTAGATGAGACCATACATAATATGCCACATGATGTCGTCGGTCGACGGTCGCATAGACTGTGACATGACCGAGAAAATCGACAATACCGACAACTATTATCAGGCACTTGACAGCCTTGAATTAGATGCGACACTCGAGGGTCGTGTCAGCCGTCAGATGCACTATGCCCTCCCCGACCCTTTCAAGGCCAAGGACGCCACGCCCATCGGAGAAGAGAAATACTTCATCGCTCAACCGGCCGACCATTACGACATTGCCGTCGATACCCACGGCTCGCTGACATGGCCGAAGGATGCTTCTTCTGACAACCTGCTTGTCATCACCGACGAGGCTTGTCCCCGTGAGTATCACGACTATCTCACAGCCAACGGTATTTCATGGATAGCATGCGGCAAGAACGGCATAGACTTTCACAAGGCCATGGAAATACTCGGTGAAAAATTCGGAGTGAAACGTCTGGGTGTAGTTGGCGGCGGACATATCAACGGCGCATTTCTCCAGGCAGGATTGCTTGATGAAGTAAGCCTCATGATTGGCGGCGGCATCGACGGAAGAGCCGGCATGCCGGCTGTATTCGACGGCATAAAACAAACCGATTATCCTCCGACACTCCTGACTCTCAACAGTGTCGAGCGAATGGGCAACACCGTCTGGCTGAGATACACCGTCGATAAATAAATTCCTCCGTCAATGGCGCATTATTGGGAACATAACCATGAATCAGTAAACGATGAGGGCGAGATTGCTTACCTCAAGTCCATCCATAATGTTTCTATCACTTTCAAGACCTTTTACCTGTCTTGGAAGTCAAGAATATAGGCCTCCTTTGCTCCAGTTAACGATAATTGCCCGATTTTCGTAATTTTTTGTTCGGATATGGGAAATGGTGCCGCGTTTACTATCAGAGAGAGATTAGAAACACAGATAGGCCATCGGTAAATCCGCGGATTTACCGATGGCCTATCTGTGTTTTTAAAACCGGATTTATTTGCCGATATACTCGTTAAAGAACTTTTCTATCTCTGCAAAGGGGATTATAGCTTTCTGATCATAGAGATCGGTGTGACTTGCGCCGGGTATGACCATGAAGAGCTTGTTGTTCTCCTTGCCCGGGATTACGGTGAGTTTCTTGTAGGCGTCGCTACCGAAATAGAACGAGTGTGCCTTCTCGCCGTGAAGGATCATGACGGCATTCTCGATCTCACCGGCGCGGCTCATCAGAGGGAAGTTGATCCATGGAATCGGCGATGTTGCATTGCGCCCCCCGTTGGAGTTGAGCGAGCGGGGATGATAACCGCGCTTGGTCTTGTAATAGTCGTAATAGTCGCGGAGGAACTTGGGCGCGTCATCGGGCAATACGTCCGAGACACCGCCTCCGAGCTTAGGAGTACCGTTGATATAGTCCTCGGTGCGCTGTGTGGCTAATTTCTCGCGGAGAGCATTGCGGGCTTCGGTACTATCTTCGGCATCGAAGTAGCCGTTTGCGGTAACTCGGCTCATGTCATACATGGTGGAGGCAAGAGTGGCCTTGATCCGGGGGTCGGAGGCAGCCGCGTTTATGGCTAAGCCGCCCCAGCCGCAGATTCCTATGATACCTACCCTTTGAGGATCAACTTCAGGATTGGTAACAAGATAATCCACTGCCGCGCTGAAGTCTTCTGTATTGATATCGGGAGAGGTCATGTAGCGCGGTGTGCCGCCGCTCTCGCCTGTGAACGAGGGATCAAAGGCGATGGTGAGGAAACCGCGCTCAGCCATCTCCTGAGCGTATAGACCGGCCGCCTGTTCCTTGACCGCGCCGAAGGGACCGCACACGGCGATTGCGGGGAGCTTGCCTGTCGCGTCTTTCGGTTTATACATATCGGCGGCAAGAGTGATGCCGTAGCGGTTCGCGAATGTCACCTTGCTGTGGTCAACTTTGTCACTCTTGGGAAATGTTTTGTCCCATTCTTTTGTCAGAGTCAGATTTTCCATATTGTTTCTGTTTTCTTTTCGATTGGCGGCGTAGAGGTCTGCTATGGATGCTAATACAAACAGACCGGCCGCCAGAATTGTTTTTATGGTCATAAATTCACGTGTATTATTTTACCAGATATTTCTTGCCGTTTTGAATGTAGAAACCTTTATCCGGTTTTGAACTGAGACGACGTCCCGTCAGATCATATATGGGGCTGTCTTCCTGTCGCCAGCCCGTTGTAATTTCGGAAATTCCAGAATGGTTCCTGTCTCTGACAGGACGAATGGAAAATCCGCTATAACGTATAGCCGGATTATGGTTCAGCCCTTCGGCGCCGATATATAGGCGATGCGCCCTTTGTTTATGCATCGACGGATCGATGCCGAGTGTCCCGGTCCAATAATAGCCTACCGTGCCGGCATAGCGGACAGTCTCGCCGTTTCTCGCGCCTCCTGCCGGGAGAAACAGTTTGTTGCCGTTCTTGCCCGTGAACTCATAGCCGTTCACCCCGTTGCGTTTAATCCACTGATGCTGACAGGCTGTAAGTTCATCCAGCTCCTCCAGTGTCGGAAGACGCCAGCCATTCCCGAGTCGGACATGGGCCAAATCCAGTTCAGTGCCACTGATTTCAGTAGGAGGTTCCGGCCCTCCATACAGATCGGATACCCAGTTTCTTAACTTGTCAAGAACATCCATCGTTGTTTCCAGGCCGGTTGGGTCTGCCCACCCATAATGGCCGCCAAAATCTTCCGGAGCGGAAGCATCCAGATTCGTTGCGGCCCATTCCACGCTCAGACCCAGGTCAATAGACTCGGGTATTTGCGAATGTGTTGCTGTAGCAAAAGACAGAAATACCGCCAAAGTGATATATATTTTACTTTGCTTCATAGTTTTGTTGCTCTATATTTTCACGTTGCAAAATTACGCAAAGAGCCTCACAGCATAGTTGCTGTGAGGCCCAATCTTAGTTTCTGAAAAGTTCACTTATATTTTTATCCAATAATAGCTGTAGGAGCTACGCCGAACTGTTTTTTGAACGCGGTCGAAAAATGCGACGGGTTGCGGAAACCTACCTCGGCATACACCTCTACGACTTTCTTTTTTCCGGTTTTCATAAGTTCATACGCCTTCTCAAGGCGCTTCTTGATAAGCCATTTCTCCGGAGTCAGATCACTGATCTTTTTGAAGTCGCGCTTGAACGTGGCGAGACTGCGCCCTGTGTAATGGGCTATTTCCTCTATGCTCAGGTCGCACATGAAATTGTCCTCCATAAAGCCGAGAATATCTATCTTCCACGGCTCATTGAAATCGAACATCGTCGGCACGAATCTTTCGTCAATAGATAAAAGAGCCATCAGTCCCTCCTGTAGTTTCAGCTCCATAAAATTCTCTTTGGGTTTCACATCCGGGTCGAAATACGGAGTCATCGAGGCGAAAAGGCTGGCGAGTTCCACAGTCTTCGGCAATTTGATTACTCCATCGGGAAGTTTGGCTGTTTTTGTCTTAATCTTGTTGAGCGACAGTTTGCCATACATTTCCCTGAGAAAATTGCGTGTGAACATAAGAAATATCCCGCAATAACGCTCCCCTTCGTATGTCTTCTTATACATCGTGATATGGTGGTCGCGCGGAATGAAGACACATTCACCCTTTCGCACATGGATTTTCTCTGTTCCATTGTCAAGAATCATCTCGCCGGAATACACATAATTGAGGGCATACTCCCGCGAGCGATGGATGCAGCCGCTCAGGTCATCATAGAAAAAGCTGTAAAAAACGTTGTTGTAGTTAAATATCAGCTTCATCGGGCCGAGGTTCTCTTCTGTATTTATTGCCATATTTTTTTCTGTCGAGTCTTTTCTCTCCGGACCGCTAAATTAATAATAAATTTAATAACGGTGTAAAGTCTGATTATCCATAACAAAAATTATTACTGTCCGCTAAACTTTTGAGGTCAACTGAAAATTAGGGCTGATTCC
>URNY01000188.1 GCA_900549375.1 uncultured Bacteroidales bacterium
CTCCGTCGTAGACAATTTCACCCTTGTCGTTAATCATACTCCAGTTGGCATCTTTCGAAAGAGTTACCGGCACAAGGTCGATGTTATCGAAATCAGATCCGGAGCTTCCTGCACAGGAAAACAGTGAGAGGGAACCTACAGCAACAAGCGCGACTGCAGTTAACTTTTGCAATTGTTTAGTCATGATTGTTTATATTTAGATTGTTTTTATTTAATTGAATATAATAAGATGGCGTCTACACAATATTTCCCAAATATACGTAATATTTACTAATTACAAAAATTTTCCCTTTCAAAACTCCGTTTTTATCATAGAGAGGGATAATAATCCTGTTAGACTATGTGCAATGCGATGCACGTGATAACTCTTGACGATTATTGAGAAGGTGCAAAATTGTGGTAAATACACTTATATACAGATGAAAAATATTAACCAAAAATATTTTTATTAAAAAATTTTGTTTTTAAAAGAAACTTAATTACTTTTGCATTGAAATATAAAACATATCTAAACGAAAGCGAATATAAAAATTGTTTAGTGAGTTTTACTGCTGAAATATCCGGATAACAAACTTACCACATCATCGCATTATAATGAAACCTGAACTTCAGAAAAAACACTACGACGTAATAGTCATCGGCGGAGGCGCCACTGGAGCCGGCACCGCACGCGACTGTGCGAAGAGAGGGCTGAGCGTGCTTTTGATAGAACGTTTCGATTTTACGGCCGGCGCCACCGGCCGAAACCACGGTCTGCTGCACAGCGGTGCCCGTTATGCCGTCACCGACCATGAATCGGCTTCCGAATGTATAAAAGAGAATATGATTCTCCGTAAGATCGCGGCCCACTGCGTCGAAGAGACCGGTGGACTTTTCGTAACATTACCCGAAGACGACCTTGCCTATCAGAAAACTTTCATCGACTCTTGTCTCGCGGCAGGAATTCAGGCCCGCGAGCTCGACCCGAGAGATGTGGTAAAAATGGAACCGGCCGTCAATCCCGACATCATCGGAGCGGTTTCCGTTCCGGACGGTGCAGTCGACCCGTTCCGTCTCACAACCGCCAATGTGCTCGACGCCCGTATTCACGGCGCCGACATTCTTACATATCATGAAGTAGTCGACCTCCTTCAGGAAAACGGGCGTATCACCGGCGTGAAAGTCCGCGACGTGATTTCAGGCGAGGAGACCGAACACCATAGCGACATCGTGGTGAACGCAGGCGGAATCTGGAGCCACGGCATTGCCCTGAAAGCGGGAATCAAAATCAACATGTTCCCCGCAAAAGGCTCTCTGCTCATCTTCGGCCACCGCGTCAACAATATGGTGATAAACCGCTGCCGCAAGCCGGCCGATGCAGATATCCTCGTTCCGGGCGACACCATCTCGCTTATCGGAACGACTTCAAGCCGCATCCCCTATGAAGAGTGCGACAACATGGAGGTGACGCAGGAGGAGGTTGATATCCTGCTGAATCAGGGCTGCCAGCTCGTGCCCTCTCTCGCATGGACCCGCATCCTGAGAGCCTACGCCGGTGTCCGCCCGCTCATCGCCGACGACTCCGACCCGTCGGGCCGCAAGATAAGCCGCGGCATTGTGTGCCTCGATCATGCCACAAGGGACGGAGCCGAAGGCGTCATCACCATCTCCGGCGGTAAGCTCATGACTTATCGCCTGATGGCTGAGACCGCCGCCGATATGGTCTGCAAAAAACTCGGACGCACCGAAAAGTGCACCACCCATATCGACCCGCTCCCGGGATCGCAGCCTTCGGCAGATTCACCGTCGGCCAACAAGAAACATATCATCGCTCTCAGCACCGGCCAGATCGCGGCCCGCGAACGCCACGGATCGCTCTCTTCGAAGATTCCCTTCAACAACGAGGCCGACGACGCTCTCGTATGTGAGTGCGAACAGGTTTCAGTCGGAGAAATCAAATATGCCATGGATTCGCTCCATGTCAACAATCTCGTGAACCTACGCCGTCGCACGCGTCTGGGAATGGGCACATGTCAGGGCGGCATCTGCGCTTCGAGAGCCGCGGCTATTCTCGGCTCCAAATACGGCAACGACCGCGCTATCTCCGACCTCAAGTCTTTCCTGCAGGAGAGATGGAAAGGCATTCTCCCCGTGGCCTGGGGCAGAGCTATTGTCGAAGCCTATTTCACTTCCTGGATTTATGAGGGAGTTTGCGGCCTTGAAGAAGACGGTTCAAAAAACTCTAACACCACTGCGCAATGAAATTCGATTATATCATAATAGGTGGAGGTCTGTGCGGCCTCACCGCCGGAATATCGCTTCTTGAAAGCGGCAAAAAAGTATGTATTGTCTCTTCCGGACAGAGCGCTCTGCATTTCTGCGGAGGCTCTTTCGGTCTCCTCGGCAAGAAAGGGAAACTGATCATCGAGAAACCTATCGAAAATCTTGAGAATCTCCCGGAAGGCCACCCCTACCGCCACATAGGCGCCGAGAATATCGCCCGGCTCGCTGAAAGCGTACCGGAGTTGCTCGGAAAAGCCGGAGTCTCGGTATCGGGAAATGCCTCGAAAAATCATTTCACCCTCACGCCTTTCGGCCATCTGCGCCCTTCCTGGCTCACGCTGGAAGGATTTCCGGTTATAAAGGAAGCCACAGGAAAACCATTCGATAAAGTGCTGATCGTTTCCATCAAGGGATTTCTTGAAAGCTATCCGGCTTTCATGGCCGACAACCTTGGCAAAATGGGGGTCGACTGCAGGATCGAGAACATCGAGATCGACCGTATCACTCATCTCCGGGAATCGAGCTTTGACATGCGTGCCGTATCGCTCGCAAAGCAGATGGATTCATCGTCGATCGAAGAACTCGCGGCTAAAATCAATGTCGCCGCCAAGGAGGGTGAGACTGTGCTTGTGCCGGCTATCCTCGGCATCAAATCCGAAAAGAGTTTCCGCCGTCTGAGCGAACTTGTCAATAACACCCTTTACTGCGTTCCCACAATTCCGGTATCCGTGCCGGGCGTGAGAACCCAGAATTCTCTCAAAAAATATTTCGAAAGCCTCGGAGGTACCTATCTTCTCGGTGACCATGTGGATCATGGATGGATAGAAAACGGCAAAGTCACTGAACTACGCACTGCCAATCTCGGAGAAGATCATCTCAAGGCTGATGTTTATGTGCTTGCCACCGGGTCTATTTTCAGCGAGGGCATAATCGCCACTCCCACAGGTTTCACCGAGCCGGTGTTCGGTCTCGATGTCAATGCCCCGGCCAAACGTTCGGAATGGTATTCGCCCGATTTCTTCGATCCGCAGCCGTATATGTCGTATGGTGTGGAAACCGACAAGGAGTTCCATCCCCGAAAGGATGGCAAACCGATAGCCAATCTTTACGCCGCGGGAGCCGCGCTTGCACATTGCGATGCGCTTCACGAGGATTCCGGAGCGGGTACGGCCATTATATCCGGACTCTATGTCGCCGAAAATATCCTGAAACACAATTGAATCAATTCAGAAGCTATCCAAGATGAATATCCAGCAAGAAAATATAAGCGCTAATAACTTCGAGGAATGCATAAAGTGCACCATCTGCACGGCCTATTGCCCCGTGCTGGAAGTTAATCCCGACTATCCCGGCCCTAAAATGGCAGGTCCCGACGGTGAGCGCTACAGGCTTAAGAGCCCCGAGTTTTACGATAAAGCTCTGAAATACTGCCTCAACTGCAAACGCTGCGAGGTTTCATGTCCCTCCAATGTGAAAATCGGAGACATAATCCAGAGCGCACGTATCAAATACGACAAATCCGCCCCCAAGCTCCGCGACCGCATGCTTGCCGAGACCGACGTTATGGGAACAGTGGCTTCAGCTTTCGCACCCATCGTCAATCCGGTGCTCAAGAGCGG
>URNY01000189.1 GCA_900549375.1 uncultured Bacteroidales bacterium
TATACCCCAACAAGAACAATCCCGAGATCAATCCCACTCCGCTGGAGTGCGATTTCAATCTCATCACGGTCGACGGCGAGGCGGAACGTCAGATAGGCACGAACACCGTGGAGCATCTAATCCCGGCCCACCGCGGCACTGACTATGCCAACCCGGCCACAGCCACCGACACCACCACTTCCCTTCTTCGCCTGAGCGTGGATCTGGAGGCGGTGGACGGCTCCCGCATTCGCAAGCAGAACGTGGTGCTCTGCTACGCTCCGAAGATGAACGGAGTCTACAATATCGAAGTATCCTACAACAAACGCAAACTGACCGTAAACACCAACATCATCCCCTGGAAGGATGAGAACGTGAACGCCGATATGGTGAACCGCTCCATCGTGACCGACAAGGCAGAGGTCGGACTGGCGTGGAAGGACACTATCCGCATCCAGAGCCGCGAACCCTACACCGTGACCCGCGCCGCCGACGCCTCATGGCTCACTCTGCGCGATTTGGGAAGCAACGCATGGGAGATCACGGCAAATACCGACACCTACGTCTACGGTTCGCCGCGTAGCTCATACATCTCGATTGTGAGCGGGCTGCTCGAGAAACGCGTTCCGGTGACGCAGCGTCCCGAGAACAAGGGCACGATAAAAGCTGTGTTCACAAACCCCGGAGCAAACGAGAACGCAAAGCAGTGCTGGCTCTCGCCGCCACATCCCAACAAGGCGGTGCGCGTAACCTCTATCGGCGGCGACTGGGCAGTGGAAGATGAGTTCCGAACGGTGCCAATCTCCGGCGTGGCGGGCGTGACCAATACATCGATCACCCGCAAGGACGACCAGGAGATCATGAACGACGATATCGACGCGGCGTTCGGCAACGGACCGGTGGTGTTCTATAACAAGCGGACGCTCGACACCGACACACTATGGGTCGACAACCTCTTCATCGGAGCACGCGACGACGTGATCGAGATCGCACAGCCGACATCGCGTCCCGACACCACCGACCTCACGAACCATGTGGCCGTGAAGGGCGGTCTGGCCGACGTGACCATCATCAGCCTCCCCTCCTTCATCAAGGCAGCGGGTACTTACTACAATCCGGCGACCGGTATCTTCACTTTCGTCTCGCAGCGTCACCCGACGGGTGAGGACCAGTGGGGCGACATCGTGCTCGGACACAAGTCCGACCCCGACTACCGTGTTACTCTCCCGATTGACCAGGCTATCCTCGTGGTGATTCCTGAATTCGACTACTTCGTGATCAAATATACGTGGTCGGCTGCCGATGTGGATATCCAGGTGGGATTCTGGGGCAACGAGACAACGGTGAACTATCGAAACAAAAACTACAACTGTTCGGCCTCCAATACTCTCAATGCCTCGCCTTCAAGCAGTACCGGATGGGTCGGATGGAACCATAATAAAATCAGTACGTTCGCAGGAAATACAGTGCTACAATGGGGTGATGACGCTACCGGAGGCCAGGGTGAGACCGTGTTCTTCAACGCCAAGCAGATCAACTCATATCCCTATCCGGGCGGCAAGGTGGCATACACCAAACCGAACGGCCAGCCGGGCCAGAGGGCTGTGGATGTCAACGAGCCGAATCTTCTCCCGCGTGTGGTGAAGCTCAGCTGCTGCGCCGGCTGGTATAGCGGTTCGGGAACCATCACCTGTACCATCTACTGCTACCTCGGAGGATCGATGGTAAAGTCCGGCACAAACTTCAACAACCAGGGTGGATCCGTGGTATATACAACGACCACAACGGGTACCACAACGGCAAAGCCGACATCCGGAGGCGGAACATATCTGCGTTTCTGTACGATCGAATACGACCGTAAGAAACACACCGCAAACGTGATGTGGGACAAGGTAACGGTCGTGAACCGATACAAAGGATAATTCTATAATCCATCATTAACCCCGGCAGGTTTCCTTTCAGGACGCTTGCCGGGGTTCTTATATTCGTGAAATTTTAGTAATTTTGCGGTCGAAAAATGCGATTGGAGGAAAGAGATATGAAAAGCAAGGTTTTCAGTTTTCTTAAGGAATGGATGCTTATCATAGCGATTGCCGCGGGAATTTCGGGATATTTCGTTTATGAGGCTTTGCCGCTGACCGCCTCGACTCACCGCATCGCCGGCGACGCGGTGGCTATGCTGCAGCCGCTTCTGATTTTCGCGATGCTGTTTCTGACATTCACGCGCATCGACCCGCGGAAACTGCGCCTCCGCAAATGGCATCTGTGGCTGCTTCTGATACAATGCGGCTCGTTCACCCTCCTCGGACTCATTCTGATAGCGTTGCCACATAGCGGATTGAGGGTGGTGCTCGAAGGGGCAATGCTCTGCATGATCTGCCCTACGGCCACCGCCGGAGCCGTCGTTACCGGCAAATTGGGAGGAAACGTCAACGACATCACGACCTATACGGTTCTCATCAATCTGGCGGCGGCACTGCTGATTCCGGCATTGGTGCCATTCGTGCATCCGAATCCTTCACTTTCAGTCCTCACTTCAGGAACGCTGATATTAGGCAAAGTATTCCCCCTGCTACTTCTCCCCCTGATAGCTGCCATGCTGATGCGTAAGTTATTCCCGAAACTCACGCAGCGCATCTCCCGCTATCAGGAGCTGTCGTTCTATCTATGGGCCGTGGCCCTCTCGCTGGCCATGGCGGTTACAACCCGAAGTATCGCCCACAGCACGGTGTCGCTCGAAACGCAGCTTTGGCTTGTTGCCGTATCGCTTTTCTGCTGCATCCTGCAGTTTGCCGCCGGTCGCCGCATCGGAGCGCACTATGGCGACAAGATAACCGCCGGGCAGGCCCTTGGCCAGAAAAACACAGTGTTGGCAATCTGGGCCGGCTACACCTTCTTCACCCCCGTCACCTCCGTTGCCGGCGGCTTCTACAGCATCTGGCACAACCTCGTGAACTCCTGGCAGCTCCACGACCACAACCGCCAAAAGAGGTAATCGCGGAGCGACTGCACTTTAAGTTAAATTCGTGTTAAAAAGCGCCGCGCTATTAAACTTATGTGTGTTATTGAAATCAAAGATTAAAACGAAATAGAAAATCGACAAACAATCGAAAACGAATAACAAACAAATAGAAAAAAGATGAAAAAGAAGATTTTAGGAATGGCGCTTATCGCCGCCTCATTCATGGCTTTCGGCGCGAACGCCCAGAACAACAATAATTGCCGCACGGTTTGCCCCGAGGGGAACGTTCAGAACTGCCCCGCTCCCCGCGCCGGCGAATGTCCCGCTTCCAACTATGGTGATTGCCGTCAAGGAAAGCAGTGCGATCTCGACTGTTTCGCAGGCATCGAACTGACCGAGACCCAGAAGACTCAGCTCAAACAGTTCTGCAAAACGCGCCGCGCCGACCGCGACAAACAGCGCAAAGCCTACAGCGACGAGAAGAAACGGATCGCCAACGAGCGCCGTCAGGCACGTCAGACCGAGCGCAAGGCATACCTTGAGCAGATAAAGACGATTCTCGGCCCCGAGAAATACGTGCAGTTCCTCGAGAACAACTATATGAACGGCAACCATGATAAAGTGAAAGCCTCCAAACGTCCCGGGCGCAACTTCAAGAACGGTGTGAAACCCGGCCGTCAGGGCATGGTCTTCAAGAGAGACAGCGTGAAAGGCGACCGCCCCGTGCGCATGCTCAAGGAGGGCAAAACCGTCAAAGCCGAATCCGCCAAAGTAAAGGAGGCAAAGAAGAAATAAAATTCACGGTTAATCCACTTCCCTTCGGTATAGACAACAAAAAAGGCTAATCTCTGCGATCGGCCTTTTTTTAATTATTACTGTCCGCTAAACCATAAAGCAGTGAGTCCAACTTTCTGATAAGT
>URNY01000190.1 GCA_900549375.1 uncultured Bacteroidales bacterium
TGTTAGCATACCTTCTTTCTGACGGGTCTTAGATATAGAAGCCCCTGCGAAACGCCTCCATGCGGAGCTCGGACGGAGGGCGGTTCTAACCTGACAACATCATGAAACTCTTGAAATTAATCCCCTCAGCGGTTCTCTTGGCCGCCATGTTACCGGCACAGTTTTCGCCGGCCGCCACAAAAGTTGTGGCCCACCGCGGTTTCTGGAATACCGAAAACTCAGCGCAAAATTCCCTCGCCTCTTTCGCCAAAGCCGACTCCATCGGTTGCTTCGGTTCAGAGATAGATGTTTGGCTCACCACCGACGACCATCTGATCGTGAACCACGATAAGAATTTCCAGGGGCTCTTCATGGAGACAGCTCCCTTCGAGAGCATACGCTCCATCAGACTTTCCAACGGGGAAAAGATTCCTACACTCGATGAATATCTGGCCGAAGTGCGCAAACATCCCTCCACGAGACTCGTTCTCGAAATGAAATCCCTTACCGATTATTCGCGCGAGGACAACGCGGCGCAAATGATCGCCGATTGTCTGCGCAAGCACGGTCTGCTCGACAGAACCGACATAATTGTCTTCTCGCTCAATGCCGCCATGTCTTTCAAGAAGATTTTCCCAACAGGCATGAATATTTTCTATCTCGACGGCGACCTTACTCCTAAAAAAGTGAAAAAGCTCGGCCTGTCGGGCATCGACTATTCAGTGAAAGTGCTACGCAAGCATCCCGAATGGGTGGAGCAGGCTCATAAAGCGGGCATAGAGGTAAACGTCTGGACGGCCAACACCGACGAGGATATGAAATATTTCATAGGTCTCGGGGTGGATTACATCACGACAGACCATCCCGACCGACTCATCGAGATTCTGAAAACTCAAGGTGATAAAACGACAACAGGTAAAAATTAAAGGATTAGTAGTTGAAAATTTAATGATTCGATATGTCAGAAGCTGTCATAGCTTCAGCCGAAAGGAGAGACAGGCAGTCCCTGCAGAGAGGCACCAGTTTCATAAGGCATGTGATTATATTGAAAACTCTGACTTAAACGTTCTAAATTAACTATTTGAATTCTAAGGTAGCGATATGGTGCGTGCCACTATTACATATCTCATGCTCCTTTCGGCATCGCTCTCAGGCATGTTGGCCTGCTCTCGTGCCGGGGTTCCTTTTGTTCAGGAGCCCCGGCCCGAAGAGAGCGAACCCACACCGGCTCCTTCCTCTCCCGGGGAGAACCCGCAACCCGGGTCTCAACCCGACGGCGCCACGATCATAGGCTCCGTCCGCTCCTCCGACGGCTCGCCGATAGCAGGCGCCGTAGTTTCCGACGGGGAATCCGTCACCCACACAGCCTCCGACGGCTCATACCGCATCGTTTCCGACAAAAGCACGGGAACGGTGTTCGTGTCCGTACCCGGCGGATACCGTCCCGAAACGCGCGAGAACCTTCCCGCGTTCTTCAGCCGCCTCGTTCTTGCCCCCGACATACCTGAAACCCACAATTTCACCCTCATACCCTCCGACAATACTTCTTTCTCCGTGCTCGTCCATGCCGACCAGCATCTGGCACGACGCACCGAGGACATCGAGCAGTTCAACCGCTTCGTCCTCCCCGACATGAACACCCAGATAGAGAAAGAGAGAAGCGCCGGCCGAAAAGTTTATTCCCTCTCCTTAGGCGATATAAGCTGGGACCAATTCTGGACCGCCAACTCATTCGGGCTCTCCGACGCCGTGGGATGTATGAAAGCGCTCGACATTCCCACATGGCACACGATAGGAAACCATGACAACAACCCTTATGCGGAGGGCGACTGGCCCTCGTCGGCAATATTCCGCGAAACAGTGGCCCCCAATTATTATTCCTTCAATATCGGAAGCGTGCATTTCGTGGTGCTCGACAATGTGGTCTACAACAATCCGGGAGCCACAGAATCGCAGATGGGGGCACGCTCATACGACCGCGCCCTAACCGACGCCCAATATAAATGGCTCGCGGCCGACCTTGCAGCCGTGGCCGACAAGAGCGCGCCGCTCGTGGTCTGCGCGCATGTTCCGTTCTATTCAGAGCCAAGCCTTTCGGGCCGTACAATTGTGACCCGCCGCAACATGCTCGATATGGAACGTTTTGAGAAAACCCTGGCCGGCTTCTCCGACGTTACCCTCCTCTCGGGTCATTATCACCGCAATTTTTCGGTCAACTCCCCATTCGTGGCGGCCATGCGGGAGCATAACGTAGCATCCCTCTCCGGTTCGCTCTGGTGGACAGGCAGAAGCGGCTATTCCGGGCGCCATCTATGCACCGACGGAGTGCCGGGCGGTTACGGCATCCTGCGCGTCGACGGCCGGGATGTGGACTATGTATATAAAGGCATAGGCATCGATGAAAGCGCTCAATTCAGAATCTACGACCTCAACAAAACGGTTATTGACGAAAAATGTGTAACTTCAAGCGGCAAATACAAAGATCTTGTAAAGGACTATGCCGACGTATACTATAAGCCGGCCAACGATAACGGCATTCTCGTCAACGTTTTCTCATGGCAGCCGGGATGGACCGTCGAGATTCTCGAAAACGGCTCTCCCCTCTCGGTTGAACAGGTGCGCGCCAAAGATCCGCTCCATATCCTCAGCTATGAATGCCAGAGGCTCAGCCACAACGCAGTCCCGACTGCCACCGTCACATTTTCCACCCAATATTCCATTCATTTCTTCAAAGCCAAGGCTTCGCGCCCCGATTCGGAAGTAACCGTTGTCGTGACCGACCTCAAAGGACGCCGTTTCACCAAAACCATAAACCGACCTTATGTTTTCCCCGCCGATGACTGATGTCGCGAACGGGACAACACGATATATACACCATGAACAAGGATTACGAAAAAATAATTGAATTCATCTGCAACAGCCCCGAGATTCCTGAGGACCTCGCCGCAGATCTGCGCAGTTGGATGCTCGCCCACAGCGATGACGGGAATCTCACCGAGGCTTTACGCCGCGAATGGGACCTCCGTTTCGGCAAAACCGGCACTACTGTCTCTTCCGAAGCTCTCGGCCGATTGCTCAGGGAGGTGGCTCCGGCCGAACCGGAGCAAAGGCAGACTTCGCGCTTCCGGCGCCTGCCACGTCTGCTGCGCTATGCCGCCGTCGCCGCCGCGATTTGCCTCTCGACCGCTGTGGGTTATTTCATAGCACGCGACGACACCCCGGCTCGGACTATCCTGATGACCGCAAAAGGCTCCATGGGAGAGTTCACGCTGCCCGACGGTTCTACCGTGCGTCTGAATTCCGACACCAGGCTCTGCTACGACGCCGATTCTTTCAAAGGAAGTGGGAAACGCCGCGTAGCGGTGGAGGGAGAGGCATTCTTCGACGTCACCAAAGATCCGGCCCATCCCTTTGTGGTGCAGATGACCGACATGGAGGTCGAAGTGCTCGGTACTTCTTTCGATGTCAGAAACTATCCTTTCTCGCAGCGCGAGGAGGTTGTGCTTCTCTCCGGTAGCGTCAAGGTGGAATCCAAAGCACTCTCGGCCCCCGTCACCATGCATCCCGACCAACGTTTCACCTTCGACCGCAGCAATGGCAGGAGCAATGTGGAAGATGCCGATGCCATAAACTATTGCCGGTGGATCAACAAGCGGCTCAAGCTTGAGAACGAACCTCTGGGCGACCTTCTGATAACCATAAGCCGCAAATACGGCATGGATCTCGAGATTGCTCCCGGCACGGATATATCTCGCCGCGTATCGATCACGCTGGGCAATGACGAAGTAGATGAACTGATGCCTGTGATCTCCTACCTTACCGGCCTTGAATACAGCATCGA
>URNY01000191.1 GCA_900549375.1 uncultured Bacteroidales bacterium
CGCTATCTCAGGGCCGTAAAGATCATGATAGATCTGGGGGCGGCATCCCGGAATTTTCAGGGCGGCCTCGTATCCGCGGCGCGCTATGGCGGGGGGCTGCATGCCGTAGAAGATCACTGTCTTGCTCAGGTCATCGGGCAGAATCTCCTTCCCGTCGGGATCTAAATGGAACCGCTTGTAGGGCGACGTGAGGCGTTCCTCGACAAACGCCTGCTCGAGATCGTTGAGCTTTCCGCCGATATGAAAGATATTGAGCACCCCGTCTTCGAGCGTGAAAAGGAAGATCGGCGATTTCTCGCGCCGGTAGGCCTCCACAAGACTCCTTACCACGTCCGGATCCATATATTTCACGGAAGAGAAGTCGTGGGTGCCCGGAATCCATTGCGCGGCGCCGGTCATCACTATGGCCGGAATATTGATATTTACATCCTTGAGGATTGGGGCGACAGTGGCCGGTGTGCGAGCCGTGGCGATGGTGAAAAGCTTGCCGGAGGCGATGCTTTGGTTGAGCAGTCGCACGGTTTCGGCCGAAAGGCGCGCATCCGGTTGTAGGAGCGTGCCGTCGAGGTCGCTCACAAAAAGTATCTTCTGCATAGTTTAGACTCTGTTCCTTAGACTCTGTTCCTTAAAATATAATCCCTGCGCCGTGTCATTTTTCACTGCGCTCCCGGATTTCCGTATATTCGGCATCGGAAACCTGACTTTCACTGTAGACGCGGCGTTTACCGGATTCCTCTTGGCCGATGATTGTGGACTCCGAGAACTCTCGAACTTCGGTGAATTCCACATCTTCGGCATATTCGCGCATGCTGCGCAGGCCCTCTTCAGCCCTGCGTTCGGCCTCACGGCGCTTGCGTTCGCTCCGACGCTCGCGGTTCTGCTCGCGCCGTCTTCTCTCCTCCTCTTTGCGAGGCGGCATACCGGCCATGCGGCGCATCATATCCTCGGCACGCCGGGCCATATATCCCCGGAGCCATTTCACTATCCATGGCCACAGAAGGAAAATTGCTACAAGTATTATTAGAAAAACTCCCATCGAACGAAGTCTTATATTCTGAAAATCAAATTCGCGCTCAGTCGCGGGCGAAGAGGCCGTAAAGGATGTAGGCCACTATCAGCCACATCAGCCCGGGCAGCCCCATGAACGCCACAAGAGCCACCGCCGTGACGATGAGAAGCCAGCGGAATTCATTCCCCTTCCAGCCCCAGGTCTTGAACTTGAGTGAGAAAAGCCTCAGTCCCGACACCATCGAATAGCATTCGGCGATCAGCACGGGCAGAAGCACATACCACTGCGTGAGGAATTCCGTGCCCTCAGCGGCGAGTGCCGTATATCCTATCCAGAAGATGGCGTTGGCCGGAATCGGCAGACCGATGAAGGAGACGCTCTGACGGGTGTCGATGTTGAAGCGGGCAAGCCTCAGCACTCCGAAAACCGGAATCAGCAACGCGGGCCAGCAGAGCCAGGACTGCGCGCCATAGATCTCCATCGTAGAGAAGAGGAGCATGGCCGGCGCCACGCCGAAGCTCACGGCGTCGCAGAGCGAATCGAGTTCCTTGCCGAGATTCGAATACGCATGGAGCATCCGGGCGGCGAAGCCATCGAGGAAATCGGCCACGGCGGCGATGCCGATGAAGATGCAGGCCCAGTGATAGAAGGAGATTCCGGCCATCGAACCTTCGCCGTGCAGGGCGAACACCACCGCCAGAGATCCCGACAGGATGTTGAGGCAGGTGATGGCGTTGGGTATGTTTTTTACGATTACATTCATCTTTACTGAATATTTGAAGAAGCCGGCTCTTCGCCGATGACGGCTACGGGCGTTACACCGCCGCGGGTGGTGTCACCAATCTTGACAAGCACCTGCGAATCGAGCGGGAGGTAAAGATCGACGCGGGATCCGAATTTGATGAAACCGAGATGCTCGTCGATGGAGGCCTCGCTCCCCTTGCGGGCATAGGTGACAATGCGTCGCGCCATGGCGCCGGCCACCTGACGCACCGTGATGCGCCGCCCTGTATCGGTCGTGATTCCGATAGTGCTCCGCTCGTTCTCACTGCTCGCCTTAGGCAGATATGCCGAAAGGAAGCGGCCCGAATGATGGCGCACATATTCCACCCGGCCGTCGACAGGAAACCAGTTGGCATGGACATTCAGAGGCGACATGAACACCGAGAGCATGATGGCGTCGCCGCCTATGAACTCATCCTCGTAGACCTTTTCCACAGCCACCACCCGGCCGTCGACGGAGCTGACCACATGGTTGCGGCGTTCGCCGCGATAATGGCGCACCGGACAGCGGAAGAAGTTGAACACAAAGGCATATACCACTGCCGAGACAGCCGAGAACAACGCCGGGATGACCCATGGGGGCATGAAAAGCCATACCGGCACGTTCAACGCCGCCAACACTATAAACAAGAGTATGAGTATGTTGGTTCCCTCCCGGTGTATCTTCACTTTTCAATCGTTTGAACGGATTCACGCGCATACGCGCGGTTCCGGCATTATACAATTTGCAAATTTACTCCTTTTTCACTAATTTTGCAACAATCAACTCATAACTGATGAAAAAATTCAAAAACGCATATGCCCGCCTTGCCCCGTTGGGCAGGCCGCTATACTGGGTGCTTCTCGCATTCATGATCTTCCCTTTCAAGATGATTTTCGGGATGGAGATTATCTCTCCGGCGACCGCCCTCTTTTTAGGGCTGATGTTCGCCATAGTCTTCGGCATTCCCTTTCCCAAATTCAATAAAAAACTCTCCAAATATCTTCTTCAGGCATCGGTTGTGGGTCTCGGCTTCGGCATGAATCTTCAGAAGAGCCTTCAGAGCGGTGCCGACGGCATGCTCTTCACCGTCGTGTCGGTTGTCGGGGTGATGATTCTCGGCATCTTCCTGGGGCGCTGGATGAAGATCAACGACAAGGCCTCCTATCTGATTTCATCGGGCACTGCCATCTGCGGCGGCTCGGCCATCGCGGCTGTTGGCGGCGTGATGAAGGCCAACGAGAAGAATATGGCCGTCTCGCTCGGCGTGATCTTCATTCTCAACGCCGTGGCCCTCTTCATCTTCCCGCCCCTCGGTCACTTCTTCGGAATGTCGGAGCAGCAGTTCGGAACATGGGCCGCCATCGCCATCCACGACACGAGTTCCGTTGTCGGCGCCGGCGCCGCCTACGGTCCGGAAGCCTGCGAGCTGGCCACCCTCATCAAATGCACCCGCGCCCTCTGGATAATCCCCCTCGCCTTCTTCACCATCTGGTATTTCCGCAAGGACAACAAAGGGGAAGGGAAAGCGAAAGTATCCATCCCCTGGTTTATCCTCCTTTTCGTGGTGGCGATGGTGATCAACACCTATACACCCGAAAGCATCGCCGGGTTCATGCGTCCCGTCTACGACGGCACTGTGGCGCTTGCCAAACAGGCGCTCGTGGCCGTGCTCTTCGCCATCGGCGCGAGCCTGAGCATCGGAGTGATCCGCGAAGTGGGCGTGAAGCCTCTGCTTCAGGCCATAATCCTCTGGATCGCCATCGGCGTCTCGAGCCTCTTCGTATGCCTCTACACCATAGATTAATAGGCCAGAAGTCAGAGTTAGGAGGTCATACCTCCGACTTCATAACTATGACTTCTGACTTCTGACTTCTGACTTCTGACTTCTGACTTCTGACTTCTGACTTAATTTTCCTCCTTATACCTTTCTATCTTCTTTTTCACTATGACTGCACTCCAGATTGTTATCAAGGCCGCCGCGCTGAAGACCGTATGGCTCGGCGTGGCCACGGTCACGGCGGGAACC
>URNY01000192.1 GCA_900549375.1 uncultured Bacteroidales bacterium
CTGTTGAAACATCTTCTCAAACGCCGCTGATTCATCAGCGCACACAGTCTGTTCGGCGAAAGTGTAACACGGTACATTTTCGCCGAATATATATTTGTAAATTCCGAAACCATACGATATTGCCGCTTTTTTATTAACTTTGTAGATTATTATGGAGATTGAGCAAAGAAGGAAACACTATACGCTGTTCATAGACGAGTGCGGCGACCCGAATCTGGAAAAGTACGACAGGACTTTCCCGATGTTCACATTGTGCGGCATACTCGTGTCATCGGATAAACTGAAATGGCTGGAGAATGAAATCAACGGTCTGAAAAGAGAGCTTTGGCAGGACGAGAGCGTAATTTTCCATTCCAGAGAAATCAGGAATCACAGCCGTGCTTTCGTCAACCTGCTTGACGCTACCGTCAAAGAACGGTTTTATGAACGCATAAATGAAATACTCGGCACCGAAGACATCTATGTGATAGTATGCTGCTGCATACTGAAAGAGCCGTTTGTAGAAAGATTCAATACGGGTGAGGATGTGTATGGGCTTTCCCTCAAATATCTGATAGAACGTGCCATTTTTCACATGGATGACTGCGATAGCGGCAACTGCAAGCTGTCAATAGTTGTCGAGCGTCGAAATCCCAATCAGAACCAGATGCTGTTGAAATATTACAACGGACTGCGTGTGACAGGCACCAAATGGATAACACCTGAGCGACTGACGGACCGAATCAAGAATTTCAAGTTCCAGTACAAAGCCGACAACATCATCGGATTGCAGGTTGCCGACCTTATTGCATATCCCATAAGCCGGTATGTGCTTAATCCCGAAAGACCGAATCCGGCATTTCAGGTAATCGCCAAACATATCTACACCTACAAGGGGGCGAGATTGGGATTCAAGATAATACCTCATTAACAATCCCATTAAAACTTTTTCTCCGAAAAATACGTTAGTTATTTGTGGGATAAAGATTTTATTCTTAACTTTGTATCCACAAAGGGTAGTTTCCTCTTTAACGAAATACTTCGAGTGCGAAAGCAACGATTTTAGAAACCGACAGTAGTCGATTGGAAAGAGCGGCAACTCGCCGCTCTTTTTTCAAACCCTTAAAGATAATAAGCTCCTCAGGCGAGTCGCAAGACAGCATACTTGAGGAGCGTTCTTCATTTTATAAGGCAGGGAGCATACCGGATTGTCCGTATGCTCCCTGTCTCTCTTACATCCTTCTTCCGGTGTGCCTCGGTAGTCCGGTATCCGGCACGGCACTGAATCTGCGCGGCATAGAATAGTCTATGGCCGGTTCCGCGACCATGCTCTTTTTTACATCTTCCGATTGAGAAGACGCATCGACTGTCTGCGTGGCTGTCTGGCTGCTTTCAATGCCGTCTTTCTCATCATGCCTTGGCGCAAGTTCCGCCGTTATCTTACGATCAAGCGCGGCAAGTTCGGATTTGAGATGCTTCAGTTCATCCTCTTTGCCCCACGGCTTCGAGATGATGGCTTCGAGCTGGGGAACATCGGCTTTGAGTTTGGCCGTACGTTCCTCGTATTGAGCGATGATGCCGGGTATCTTTTCCAGAGCGTTGACAAAGTTCATGCAGGCGGCGTGTGTGTCGCTCATGGCGATGAAGCCGTTGTTGAACTTGTATTTGTAGTTGCCTTCAACAACAAAACGGTTCTGAACAGTCTCTTTTCCGTCCACGAGGTTACGCTCCGAGATAATGGAAATCGGGAATCCATAGACCTCGCCGATACGTTGATACTGTCCGTGGGTGTCGGTACGTTGCGCCAGCCCTTGCAGGTGGATGCCCATATTCTTCTCATCGGACAGGTTGCAGGTGTCGATGGTGAGATTATTGACTGGATTGCCGTCCTTATCACGCTGCACGACCGCCTCATACCGGGCATTGTCGGCTTTCATCCTTTCAATAGCTGCCTCGTTGTTGGCAATGTCGTGGGTGACTGTCTGATAACGGAATCTGGAATCGGAGATACCCTTGTTATGCGCCTTGCGACCGCTTTCAAGCGACGCTATACGCTTTTCGAGCTTCGCTTTTTCCAACAGGTCTGTGTTACCGGACAATATAGCCATATACTCCGAAAAGTTCATGCCGTTCTTCTCATCCATCGCGCCCTCGTCGATGGTTCTCGCTCCGAGCGCACCGGATTTGAGCTGGGCAATGAATGTCGCCTTGCAGTGGAGAAGATTGAACTTGTAGGAGTCCAGAGATTTCTCAACCGCATAGATTATCACATCCACCTTGTTGTCGGCATAAAGTTTGGCGACCTCGTTACCGGCACGGATAGCGCGTCCCTCACGCTGCTCCAGATCGCTTGGGCGCCAGGGGCATTCGAGTTCATGGACGCAAACTGCTCTTTTCTGGGCATTTACACCTGTTCCGAGCATACTTGTCGATCCAAAGAGAACACGGACATCACCGTCATTCATAGCCTGAATGACAGCCTTTCTGGACCTCTCGGTTTTACACTCCTGTATAAACCGAATTTCATGCGCCGGAATACCATAGTCCTCAATCAGTTTCCGCTTGATTTCAGAATAGATATTCCATTCACCGGGTTTATATGTCGATAAATCGCTGAATACGAACTGTGTGCCACGCTGTGCGTCATATTTGTGATAATATTCCGCTATCATACGGGCGCAGTGGCTGGCCTTGTTATTGGGGTCATCGCCATATTCAGGGTCAATCATACGCATATCGAGTGACATCTTACGGGCATAGTCCGTGGCGATAAGCATCTTCGCCTTTTCTTCGGTTTCGGACAACGGCGCTCTGCCGAGAATTGTCGCATCGCCTGTTTTGGCAAATTCCATCAGCTTCTGAATGAAATCTTCCTGCGCCGGGGTAGGAGGAATATTGTGGAGTATCTCATGCTTGTGCGGACGGTCAACGCCCACATCCTCCGCCGTGCGGTAGTCTGTTATCTCGTTGTAGAACGCCGCCAACTCCGGCACCTTGATAAAGTACCTGAAACGCTCCTTCTGTACAATATTATTCGTGACATTGAACTCGAAGTCGGTTGTCTTTTTGGCAAAGATTGCCGCCCACGCATCGAAGCATCTAATCTCCTGCCTTTCAAGTTCATTCGGACGCAGATACTTGAACAACAGATACAGCTCGGTAAGCGAGTTACTGATTGTAGTACCAGACAGGAATGTAGCGCCGAGGTCTTTGCCTGTCCGCTCCTGAATAGTTCGTATTGCATACAACAGATTGAGCGCCCTCTGGCTCCCCTCACTGTTGCCCAATCCTGCCACACGGTCATGTCTGGTGTTGAACATTAGGTTCTTAAAGTTCTGTGATTCATCGACATAGATGTGGTCTATACCCATCTGCCTGAAATCAACTACACTATCCTTGTTCTGTTCCATCTGATACTGGATTGTGGCAATCTTGGCGGTAAGGTTCTCTTTCCGCTTTATAAGACCTTTGAGCATACCACGCGACACATCATGCCCCTGCTGCTTCACCACTTCGAGATTTTCCTCAACCGTGTCAAGTTCAGCCTGAAGAATCTGCTTCTGCATTTCCGGCGACTGCGGTATCTTCCCGAACTGGTCATGCGACATTATGATGCAGTCATAGTCGTTGTTCTTTATCCGGTTGAAGAAATCCACACGCTTGTCGGCCTTGAAACTCTTTTCATCGGCGAAGAGGATGCGGGCATTGGGGTAAGCCGACTGATAGGTCATAGCTATCTCGGCAACGTTGGCTTTCAGACCGATAATCATCGGTTTGTGGGCCAGTCCGAGACGCTTCATTT
>URNY01000193.1 GCA_900549375.1 uncultured Bacteroidales bacterium
TATGTACGTTTTTTTGTGCCGAGTAGATTGACATGGCGTATGCATGGCTTAGCATACGGCTGTTTTTCTTCGGAGTACGGTCTACGATAGCGACAACGATATTTGTACTGTCTTCATGTTGGGGGAAATAAATTTCCCCACCGATGTTCTGCTTGGTTTCCTTGTTCCAGATTGTAAGGAAAATCTCCTGTAAATCGTTCACCGCATCGCCTTCAATGCGCATGTGCATATCGCGCCATGTACCGATTTTGGGTAGTCCATTGATGTAATAGTCGGCGATGTTCATGCCGCCGATATATCCGATTTCGCCGTCTATGACCACGATCTTACGGTGATTGCGCCAATTAATGCGATTGGCGAGGTGAGTGAAGGTGACGCGGAAGAAGGGATGGATGAGCACTCCGTTGTCGCTCATCCGTCGGAAGAAACGGTTGTGGGAATGGAAGCTGCCCACCTGGTCGTAGATCACCATCACTTCCACGCCCTGTTTGGCCTTTTCGATAAGAATGTCGGCGATTTCATTGCCTGTGCTGTCGTCGGCGAAAATGTAATATTGCAGATAAATCGATTTGCGGGCATTGCGCAGGTCGGCTTTCAACGCTTTGAATTTGTCGGCGCCGTTGGTGAAGATCTCGATTGTATTGTTGATGGTGTAGAAAGAGGAGCAGAGAGTACGGGAGAGTTTTATGAGATTTCTTTCAGAAGGGGGGAGCGAAAGGGTTTCGAGGTTTACATGGCGGGGGGCCATTTTATTGATGATCCGGCGTTTGTTATGGCGAGAAATCATGTGTTGACCCTTGAGGCTCCGGCCGAAGAAGAGATAGAAGACGAGGCCGATTACGGGGAGGAAAATGAGGGCTATCACCCATGCGAGCGACCGGATGGGATTGCGGTTCTCCTTGAGCACCACCACGATACAGCTCACAATAGTGATGGCATAGGCCGCAAGGATGAGATATGTAAGCCAATAGTTGAGACTTGCCATGGTATTTCCTGTAAACAGCAATGCTAAGTTAACGAAAATTTGGATAACGGCGAATTATAAAGGCTTTAATTTAACGGAGGTAAAAATAAAGCGGGAGGATTTCTCAATCATCCCGCCTCTTTGGCTTAACTAAATAAATTCTTACATGTTAGGGTTATAGTATCTGAGCGCAAAATTAATCATTATATGTCATAAAACATAAAATTAATGGGAAAATTAAGAGGTCTACACTCTTAAATTTTGTTAAGAGGGCACTTTTAATATATTGTCAATGCAATATCTTACCCTTGGCAAGCGGAATCCTGACAATGCAGGCGGAGCCATTCGCGGGCGGTGAGGTCGAGTTCATCGTACCATTCCTTGCCGAATCGGCGAATTAACGGTTCTTTGAGGAATTCGTAGGCCCGAATGCCCTTCCGGCGCCCAAGCTTTTCTGCACAGCGGCAAATTTTCCATCGGTGGAGATTTACGGCCGTGAAACCATCGTATTCCTTGAGGCGCACAGGGTAGAGATGACAGGAGGAGGGTTTGAAAAAGGGGATTTTCCCCTCGCGGTGGGCCTTTTCGAGAGCGCAGAGGCATTTGCCTCCCGGAGCATAGGTTGTAAACACGCAATCTCGTCCGTCGACAATCGAAGTGACGAGGTCGCCCTCCTCATCGTAGTATGCGGGTCCTTGCTCCTCAAGCACGCGCTGCGCCGCGGGAGTGCAGAGAGGGTATATTTCCGGCATCAATTCGCAGAGGCGCTCATATTCCTCATCAGAGAGCGGAGCTCCGGCATCTCCTTCGATACAGCATGCGCCGAGGCATGAGTCGAGATCGCAGACGAAGAAGCGTTCTACAAGGTCGAGAGAGACAAGGGTATCTTTGATCTGTAACATTTCAAACGGTTTCTTAATTTTCAAGCACTGTGAAACCGACAAGCCTGTCGGCCCTCGCACCGGGGGGATGGTAATAGATGGCAACCCAGTATTCGTTGCCTGTCTCATATTTGTCGCCCTCGGTGATTTCCGTGGAGGGGAGGGGATTGCCGGAGGCGGGGAGGGTGACGTAACGGTAGTTGTATGCACCCTGTTTAAGCGGCATTTCAAGGCGATAGGTTCTGCTTCCGGGATCGTAGACCATACGGTTGGCATCGGAGAACCTGCCGTTTGTCATTTCTCCGTCGACATAAATATCGGCATTAGGAAGGCGAGGCATCCGGAGCTCGAAATGCACCGTGACGTAATCTGCTCCCAGATCGGAGTCAGTGGCATTGTATTCTCTGATGAGGAAACGCCCATGCTGTGTCCTGTCGAACTCATAATTGCGCGAAGCCCTTTCACTATCGGGCTTGAGCCATACGTGGTAAACGCCGTCGAGATTCTTCACCGAATCGGCGCCCATTCCGGGGAAGCCGGTGCTGACCGATTCGAAGCGGCGGTATTCGTTGCCGGCGGGGAAGATCAGGTCGGTGGAATGGCGGAAAATGAGAGTGTTCTCGCCGGTAGCCGACGGTTGCTGCAGAGAACGGTTTGAGGAAGGCACTCCGTTCTGGCATAGCGTAAGCGTGAAATCGCCGAATGGATTGGCCTGCCGGAGATTTTCCGTCGAGGCCATGATCTCGAGCTGTTGCCATTCGGTGTTGAACCCGCGGTCGGTGCGTGTTGTCACGCTGCCCGAAAGGGGAACGGCCTGTTCGGTCACCATGAAACGGGCCTGAATAATGATGTCATCGGGATCATCGCGGGGGAATACCTGCAGAAGGTAGTTGCCCGAAGCGAGGATGCGCATCTGCTCGTTAGGAAACTCGATGCGATAGTTCACGAAATGGATGAAGGTGTTTTGCGAATATGCGAAATCCTCAAGATCAGCGATGTTGAATCCATCGAGATATTCCGATTCGGCGAGTCTCGACGGCTGCCAGTCGGCGTTGCAATGTATAAGACGGTATTGAAGCCAGGAATTCTGCTCGGCAAGTTCATCGAAAGAGAAAATGATACGGTCGGAAGAACCGAGGCGTATCACCGGCGGGAACATGAAATTGTCGGCAACGCTCACCTTGAGAGTCCGGAACCGCGGGTTGAGGATGCCTGTGGACGTGTCGACGTCGCCATTCGCGAAAGCGGACGGAAGAGGAGTCGCCACCATACTTATAAGGACGATGATCAGCGGGAGGAAAGAAAATCTTGTTACCATACGATGGGTGTTTTGCCATTGGCCCGGAGGTATTCGTTGGCTGATACGAAATGGCGGTTGCCGAAGAAACCGCGGTGGGCCGATAATGGCGAAGGATGCGGCGATGTGAGCACAAGGTGTCTCCCGCGGTCGATGAACGCCCCTTTGCGGATAGCGCCCGATCCCCAAAGCATAAACACAATGCCGCTTCGTTGCGAGGCGAGGGCATGGACGGCGGCGTCGGTGAAAGTTTCCCATCCGATACCGGCATGAGATTTAGGGGCGTGCTCGCGCACGGTAAGCGATGCGTTGAGCAGGAGCACTCCCTGAGATGCCCAGCGCGTGAGGTCGCCGTTGTCGGGAATGGGAGCGCCGGTCTCGTCGTGGATCTCCTTGAAGATATTTCGCAGCGAGGGAGGAATGTCGATGCCCGGATTCACCGAGAAGCAGAGACCGTTGGCCTGACCGGGACCATGGTAAGGATCCTGACCGATGATAACTACTTTCACCTTATCGAATGGGCAAAGATTAAAAGCGTTGAATATGAGCTTTCCCGGAGGGTA
>URNY01000194.1 GCA_900549375.1 uncultured Bacteroidales bacterium
TACGCCGCAGGGCGTTAGCCTGAGGATATGCGCGGAAGTTCAGGCTCTTCTTCTCCTTTCTGTCGCGGAGCGACAGCACATCCCTTAAGTGCAGTCGCTCCGCGACTGATTTGGGGTGGCGTCTTCCTTTACGCGCACAACTTAGTCCTTACGTCCTAAGTTGTACGCGGTTAAGAGGCCGTGCAGTCGCTCCGCGACTCAGTTTATCGAGATATCAACTTAAAAACAAAACTTAATTTACTGAAAATGTTAATTTCGATATAATTAAATCCATTTAGCTTGCAAAACTAATCGATTTAACATATATTTGCAAACTATTGCTATAAAATTAAAGTTTTTTGTAATATTTAACCATATGAAACAGTTTTACCCTTACATTTTGCTTGCCTGCGCGGCATTGCCGAATATCGCCGCCGCCGAGCCGATAGACCTTGCCTCCCTCGAGAACAAGACCTGGAACCCGAAAGAGGCTTACCAGATTGCCGACGGCCAATGGGCCGTCAAAGACTGGGAGACCCATAACAATACATTTGGCATTGCGACGAACTGGTTGCTTGACGGATACGCCAATCGTTTCCATTTTTATGGGGCGTCCGTAGCTTATGATGCCACAGATTCATGGCTCCGTTCTCCCGAATTCAAAGTTAGAAAAGGTCGCACCTATAATATTAAATTCTCTTATCGCACGGATGGTACATCCACTCAGAATATTCCCTTGCAGTATTGGTTTAATTCAATAGATCCCACTACATCAAGTGCCAATGCCACAAATTTGAGCAAAATCAAAACAGGCACGGGCAATATAAATATAACTGCTAAAGTAGCTGCATACACTGAAAAAACTTTAGAATATACCGCCGATGCCGATGGCTCCGCGTTCTTATCGTTCCGAGTTTATTCAGACGGTCTTGAGGATGCATTAGCAGGAAGAGTTTATATAGCCGGTTTCAGCCTGACTGAAACCGGCGGAGCTGCAATGGCAGCTCCGCCGACAGCCGTTTCTGCAACACCCGGAGCTGACGGTGCATTGACCGTTGATCTTTCTTGGACGCTCCCGACTGTTGATGCAAACAACGAGCCTCTTACGGGTGAACGAGCCATTGAGAAAGTGCTCGTATACCGCGACAACGTCTTAGCAAAAGAACTTGCCGCCGAAGCCACCGCATGGCAGGACAACGAGGAATCCGGTCTGACCCCCGGTGAGCACAGCTATCAGATTGCAGTAGTCGTTGCCGGCGAGGAGGGTGAAAAATCCGCCGCCGTCGAGAGCGGTTATGTAGGCCCGTACAAATACGCTCCAACCGAAATGCTTGCTTCGGAGTGGACGACTTATCATACCGGAACTCTCAATTTCAGCTCAGCGCCAGGCCAGAAGCCTTCCGGCTATACAAACTCTTATTCGATTTGGAGCTTTGACGAAACTACTGTTGACACATGGCTCTCGAGCCCGGAATTACCTCTCGAAAGCACAAAGAACTACAAAATAGGATTCCAATATCAGAAATGGCCGGAACTTAAAGTCCAGAAATTCAGTGTTTATTTGTCTTCCAAACCCCTTGAAGAAAACAACATTGATGAGATTAAAGCTTTGACACCTATTTATGAATTGACCGACCTTACGCACACCGCAAGCGGCTCTGCATGGGAATCTGTCAATCTTAAAGGTATCGCCGGAAGCGGCAAATATGTCATCTTCCACGTAAGCGGAACTTATCAGAAGCGGTTCTCAATCAGTGCATTCTCTGTCGAGGAAGATCTCGACATACCCTTCGCGCCTGCCGCTCCGACCGACCTCAAAGCTACCCCCAAAGGTCTGAGCGTAACTCTGAAATGGACCAACCCCACCGAATCGACTACCGGCGAGGCCTTCACTACAGCGCAGACTATCCAGAATATCGTCGTTTATCGTGACGATCAGGAGATCAAGCACCTCGAAGGAGCTGCCACCGAATTCACCGACAACAGCGAAAGCGGTCTCGAAGCCGGCTCACATTCTTACGCTATCTCGGCAATCGTCGACGGCAAGGAGAGCGCTAAATCGGACGCTGTCTCTGTCGAAGTTGTCGACCCGTCTGTCGCCGTTGAACTGACAAACGGAACATGGGCTTCCGATTACAAGAACAACCGCGATGAATTCACTCAGTGGTGGAATGTAAAGAACGGTGACGGTCACGCGCTCTCTAACACATGGTATCACCACAATGCCGGCCATATCGCATTAATGAATCAGACCGGAGCTGCTGAAAACGCATGGCTCATCGGTCCCGCTTTCAATTTCGACAAACGCACCGAATACACCTTCACCCTTCAGGCTCAGCACTCTATACCCTCTTCAGATGATTCTGATGACACTGATCTCGCAGAACAGCCCAAGACCGTGATCCGCTTCGGTCTCGTCAGCTCGCACGAAAGCACCGAGTTCGCCCGTGTCATAACGGAAGATCTCGTATTGCCGACAACATTAGGCAATAAAGAGGTGAAATTCAGACTTCCCGCCGCTACGACCTACAGCGTTGACGATCCCGCACCCGAGAAACTGCATATCGCGTTCCAGGCCAACACCACAACAGGCGTGAAACATAACATCTTCCTCCATTCCGTATCCCTCAAGGCTCAGGATATCCCCTCGGCAGTCGAAGAGATCGGTGGCACCGAAAACGGCGAGGTCATCTCCGTAGAGGTTTACAACACTTCGGGCGTCCTCCTCGGAACAGCCTCCACACCGGCCCTTGAGGGCTTTGCCCCGGGCCTCTACATAGTGAAAGTGGTTTATTCTTATTCCTCACCTAAAACCTTTAAACTATTGAAATGAAAAGAATCATCTTGACAGGCGCCGCCTGCATCCTCGCACTCGGGATGGTCGCACAGACCGCCGAACGGGGAAAATGGAGAGGCACCGCCCGACCGCGACAGGTGACGCGGGCCGTGGAAAACCCCACTCAGCGACCTGCGCAACCGCAAGTGGCCGACCGTATCCTCCCCCTCGGGTTTGTCCGGGCCGGGAAGGGTCAGTTCCGCAACGGAGACACGGTCCGGAGCCGCTCCATGGCTAAAGCGCCCGCACGCGTGCTCGGCGACGGCACAACAATCTATGGAAGCCTTATCTTCTCCGGTACTTGGCAAGGCTCTACAGGAAGCTACGGCATCTATTCCTTCCCCGCGTCGGAATATGAAGTTCCCGAACTCGTATACTCCCAGGGGAGCTACGAAGCCAACGGCGGCGGTTGCTACGTCGACGGGAAGTATTATTGGAACTCTTACGTCTACACCCCCGAGATGGGCTACACCTTCTCGACCTTCTGCTCCTACGACTTCGCCACGAAACAATTCGACAAGAAGACGCAGTCGTTCATGACCCAGGAGTTCGACCAGTCGCAGATCACCATCGGCATGACCTACGACCCGACAACATCCTCAATCTACGCCTTGTCGTATATCGCTCAGGAGCTTGCCGACGGAGCCATGCAGCGCTATTATCCGGCCATATCGATGATCGACAGCTACTCCGGCTTCGTCACACCGATAGCCCGCGTCCCGGCCAT
>URNY01000195.1 GCA_900549375.1 uncultured Bacteroidales bacterium
CCTCCCTCGTGGAATAGGAGATGTCGATGTCGTGGTCGAAGATGCGGAAGGCGAACGTTAGGCGTGCCAGCTCCCGGTCGCTGATCACAACCTTCGGCTGGTAACCGCTCTCCGACGGGCGCATGCGCGGGAAGTTCACGGAGAAGCGTGTGCGCCAATAATGTTTCTGCAGATAACGCAGGTGTCGAGCCATCATCACAGTGTCGGCCCGCCAGTCCTCGAGGCCGAGCAGAACGCCCAGGCCGATCTTATGCACACCGGCCTGCCCCATGCGGTCATAGCCGTTGAGCCGCCATTCGTAGATGCTCTTCATGCCTCTCGGATCATAGGTCTTGTATGCCTCGCGGTGATAGGTCTCCTGAAAACATACCACGCCATTGAGCCCCGAATGCGTGAGACGTTCATAGAGCTCCATCTTCAGCGGCTGCACCTCGATGGTGAGGTTATGGAAATAGGGGCGGCACACCTCCAGCGTTTTCTCAAGATAATCCACGCCGCAGAGCGAGGGATATTCACCCGACACGATGAGAAGATTCTGAAACGGGCCGAGCTTCTTGATAGCGCGGCATTCGGCATCGATCTGATCCATCGTCAGAGTGGTTCTCGTCATGGGGTTATCGTGGTTGAAGCCGCAATAGACGCATTTGTTGGTGCAGGCGTTCGACACATACATCGGGATATATAGCGAGATCGTCTTGCCGAAACGTTCGCGAGTGAAATGCCGACTCAGCCGGGCCATATCCTCGAGATAGGGGTCGGCCGCATCGGAGATGAGGATTGCAAATTCATCGGGGGTGAGCGGTTTCACGTTGCGCGAAGCCTTGGCGAGCACACGGCGAACATCGGCATCCGTGGCATTGGTAACCATTGCCAACGTCTCGTCCCAGTCATACTGACCGATCACATCCGCGAAACCATGCCCGAAAATATTTTCGCTCATAGCTGGCACTCCTCCTCTATATTCTGAGAGATTCTCATAGCGCAGAAATTGGGTCCGCACATCGTGCAGAAGCGGTCGTCGGCATCGGGCGCCTGACGTCTTGACTCGATATAATATCTTTTAGCCTTCTCAGGGTCGAGCGAAAGGTTGAACTGGTCTTTCCAGCGGAAATCGTATCTCGCCTTGCTGAGTGCATTGTCGCGCACCTCGGCGCCCGGGAATCCCTTCGCCAAGTCGGCGGCATGGGCGGCAATCTTATATGTGATCACACCCTCGCGCACATCCTCGAGAGTGGGGAGCGCCAGATGCTCTTTGGGAGTGACATAGCATATCATGGCGGTGCCGAGGCTCGAAATTATCGCCGCGCCGATGGCCGAAGTTATGTGGTCGTAGGCCGGAGCGATGTCGGTGGTAAGCGGGCCGAGCGTATAAAACGGCGCATCCATGCAGACCTGCTTCTCCTTCTCGATATTCTCCCTGATCTTATGCATAGGTATGTGACCCGGGCCCTCGATAAGGATTTGGACATCATGTTCCCATGCCTTCTTTGTCAGCTCGCCGAGCACTTCGAGTTCGAGGAATTGCGCGCGGTCGTTGGCATCGAATGTGGAGCCGGGACGCATACCGTCGCCCAAAGAGATAGCCACATCGTATTTGTTGAGAATCTCACAGATCTCATCGAAATGGGTATAGAGGAAGCTCTCGCTGTCGTGGAGTACGCACCACTGGGTCATGATCGAGCCGCCGCGTGAAACGCAGCCCGTGAGGCGGTTGGCCACAAGCCCGGCATGTTCGCGGAGCACCCCGGCGTGGATCGTGAAATAGTCCACTCCCTGTTCGCACTGCTCGATGAGAGTGTCGCGATAGATCTCCCACGTGAGTTTCTTTACATCGCCGTTCACCTTCTCCAGAGCCTGATAGATGGGTACGGTGCCCATCGGCACGGGGCAGTTGCGGATTATCCACTCGCGGGTTTCATGAATATTGTCGCCCGTGGAGAGATCCATCAGCGTATCGCCGCCCCAATAGCAGCTCCATACGGCCTTGGCAATCTCCTCCTCGATGCCCGAAGAGAGGGCAGAGTTACCGATATTCGTGTTGAGTTTCACGCTGAACGCCGAACCGATGATCATCGGCTCCGCTTCGGGGTGGTTGATGTTAGAGGCAATCACAGCCCTGCCTGCGGCCACTTCATCGCGCACGAATTCAGGGGTGATGTATGTCTTGATTCCGCGTTTCTCATTGTCGAGATTCTCGCGAATCGCCACATATTCCATTTCGGGAGTCACGATACCCTTGCGGGCATAGTGCATCTGCGTGACGCGATGTCCCTCCTTGGCGCGCCGGGGATTATGGCGGACGGGGAAGCGCAGCGAGTCGAGCGATTTGTCGTCACGGCGCATGCGGCCGTATTCGCTCGTTATGTCATCGAGCTTCTCGGTGTCGCCCCGCATTTCGACCCAGAGCTCCCTCTCTCTCGAAAGGCCCTGATTCAGATCGATCGTTACATTCGGGTCGGTGTACGGGCCGGAAGTGTCATAAACCACGATATCTTCGTTGGGATATTCCACGCGCTTGCCGTTTTCGATCTTAACGGTAGGGTATTGCCGGATGCGGCGCATAGCCACTCTGACACCCGGCTGTTTCCCCTCAACATAAATTTTTTCAGAATTGGGATATGAGGAAACGTCTATATTTTCTATTTTCATGATGCTTAACGGTTAAAGATTAAAGTTAGAGTATTAGAGATTGTCGAGAAAAGATGTGAGCGGGCTTGTGGCCTGAGCGCATGAGGAGACGGTGCCGAGCCCGGCATTGAAAGCGTCGCGTCCGGCCTTTACGGCATCGCGGAAAGCTCCGGCCATCATCACCGGGTCGCCGGCGACGGCTATCGCCGTGTTGACGAGCACGGCATCCGCGCCCATCTCCATAGCTTCGGCCGCGTGAGAGGGTGCGCCGAGACCGGCGTCGACAACCACCGGAACGTTCAATTGCTCGATTATGATCTCCAGCAGGTCGCGCGTCACGAGACCCTTATTGGTGCCGATCGGTGCGGCAAGCGGCATCACAGCTGCCGTGCCGGCCTCCTCGAGAAGCTTGCAGAGGACAGGGTCGGCCTGAATATAGGGGAGCACCGTGAAACCATCTTTTGCGAGTTCCTCTGTAGCCTTAAGAGTCTCGATGGGATCAGGCATGAGATATTTAGGATCGGGATGTATCTCGAGTTTGATAAAGGTGGTGCCGAAAATCTCGCGGCTCATTTTGGCGGCGAGGACAGCTTCAGAAGCATTGCGGACGCCCGAAGTATTGGGAAGCAGCTGCACATTCTCCCTATTGATATGCGTGAGCATATCGTCGGTGGCCTCGTTCATCATGTTTACGCGTTTCATGGCCACGGTTATCATCTCCGAGCCGGAAGCCTTGATAGCTTCGAGCATGATCTCGGGAGAGGAGAATTTGCCTGTTCCGACGAAGAGTCGCGAAGAGAATTCGCGGTCACCGATTTTTAAGATGTCGTTCATATATGTTGGTCAGTTCGTTTAGACTCTGTTCCTTAAAATTTCGGGGTCGTAGGGGCGGCGATTTTTGCGCAGAT
>URNY01000196.1 GCA_900549375.1 uncultured Bacteroidales bacterium
ATAGTATTTGCCGCCGCTCACGCTCGTGAAGTAGCCGGTAAACGTATAGACTGCGCCATCCTCGAGAGTCTCGGCGATTGCATCGGGAAGCTGATAGAGGCTGCCGGTCGACGACAAAGCGCCGTCAACAGCCACGTTATAGTTGTAATAACCACCTTTCTCATACCATGATTTGGTGAGCGTGCCTGTCATCTGCACATAGACCGCAGTAGCCTCTGTTTTTGCAGCTATTGCCGCGTCCATATCGGCGCCGGTCACAACCTTAGGTGTCGGATATTTCACGGTCGAAGCCTTGCCCATATCCTTTATCGAGGTCACATTTCCCTTGCCGTTGTCGAGCTGGAATCCGAAGTTGTAAGCTGAAACCTTACCTGTCACGGCGAGTTGCTGACCGATCTCATAGGAATTGTCATAGCTCTTGCCGAAATAGACAAGAATAGAACCTCCCTTGTCGGTAAGGATGAATCCCTGCTTGCAGATGCCAGTAACGGTCCCGTTCACTGTTATCTCCTGATCAAGGGCCACGGCTCCGAGAACATCGCTCTCCTCAAAAGAGGGCTCGTCGGGAGTGGAGGGAGCAGATCCGAACACGGGGTCTACATCGGAATTGTTATACTGCACAACAGCATAGTCGCCATCGGCCGCATTGGGGAACTTCGTCAGAAGAAGAGCCGGAAGATTATCGGCTGCCGAATGTGAGGGGGAGAAAGCATCGGCATAATCGGTGTCGCTGCCGTAAACAGTCTTATAGTCGTCGGAATTCAGACGATACTGCGATGCGGCGTTGAGACGTATCATCTGGGCAGGCAGATTGTCGGCCACACGATACGTAAGGTTGATTGCCGAGCCTTCGGTAAGGCCGTAGTATGCGAAAAGGGAATCCTTGAAAAGAGCCGGAACATATTCGGCCGGCGTGATCTGCTGGTTGAGATAGCCGAGCGTACCGACTGCCGCCAGCTCATCTTCCAGTCCGGCGGCCTGAGCCTTGGCCACATTGCGGTAGTTCTTGGCAATCCTTGTATAATCTGAGGCGGTAAGCGTATAGTCGATGGTCTGAACATCGGTGAACTGAGGACCTTTCTCGAAACCGTCGAGATGGTCGTTCCAGCTGTTCTCGCTGCACGACACCGTCATCAACGCCAATCCTGCCGGAAGCAGTATGCTTTTTATTATGGTTTTCATTGCTGGTCGGTTAGAAGTTTATTTTAAGTTTCACAGAGAAAGTGCGCCCGAAGGAATAGAACACGCGGAAGGCATTGTTCCATGCTCCCGGAGTGTCCGACAACGTGTAGGCGTCCTTCACATAATTATAACCGCAAACATTGTTGATGTTTCCATAGATGGTGGCGTTGACCTTGCCGATCTTGAAACGATAGCTTGCGTTGATGTCGAGTTCATTGCCCCATGGAATGCGCCAGGGATCGGCAACCTCGATCTCCGCGCCGGGAGTATAGCTGCTCGAAGAGATCTCATAGTCGGAATAGTTGCGTGCCGAAGCAACCCAGTCGGCTCCTATACGGAAACCTTTGAAGGGTTTGAATGTTACGCCGAGGAAACCCGTAGTCTGTGCGGAACCGCCGATTTTGCGTCCTTTTTGATTCAGGGTTGCATGTGCATGGTCTTCGGCAAGAATACCGCTGGCCACTTCGCCGCGGAGGTTCTTCAGAGGCTGGCCTGTCTGCGAATAGAAATAACCTGTCGGATTGGAATCCCATACCCAGTCGCCTACAGAGAGCATGGCGCCGAATTCAACCCAGGGAGCAGGAATGAATGTGGCGTTGACCTCGAATCCCATGTGGCGGGCATTGACGCCGGCCATGTTGAATACGTATTTCTCTCCGGCAAGCGGTCCGGCTGTTATGTCGCCGGTACGGGTCGTGGTCTTGTCACATTTGTCGATCCATTTGGTCCAGTAAAGGTTCACGTTGGCCGAGAACATCTTCGAATGGAAACCGTAACCGATCTCGAGAGAACCGATCTTGGAATTCTTCGGATTGGGGTTGATGGCGTTGCTTGTGGCCGATGAGAGGAATACTCCGTAGGAGAAGAATGGCGCACGCGAAATATAACCACCGTTGATGAACACGTTGTTGTGGCGGTCGATGTTATAGTTCACGCCTGCCTTGATTGTTCCTCCGAGGAAGTTGCGGGTCTCGGATTTGGCATGTTCGGCATCATAATAGAAGAAGTCTTTTCTCCAGTAGCCGGTATTGCTGAGCGATCCGGCGAGGATTGCCGTCAGCTTATTGTCGAATGCCATATACTCGGCCTGTGCATACGCGCCTTCCTGATGCGTATAGCCGTTGTAGTTGCGGTATACGACATCGCCGACACCTAATTTCTGGAATTTCCACTCCGGATCGAGGGCAGCTGCGTTGTTCACAGCCTTCACATCGTCGCGGCTCTCCCAGTTCATGTAATACTCACCGTCGTAGAGGTCCACAATCTTATTGTTGTGCTTGCCGATATAGTAACGGAGGTCGATACCGCCTGTGAACACGAGTTTCTTGGGGATAAATTCATTCTTGTAGGTCGATACGAGTCCGTACCATTCATGATTATTGTTCGACGATGACATAACCATGTTCGAACCTGTGGTAGATTCCATGTTCATGCGCTGGATGGCGGCATAGTCGAATGTGCCGTCGGGGCAGCGGAAAAGGGTGTTGAGCTTGCCCTGAGTGGAGCCGTACCATGAAGAGTTGGAGAGCGTAGTGCCGTTGTAAGTACCGTGGCCCTGACCGCTGTAGCCGCCACCTGTTGCGATAGATGCGTAGAAGGTAGTGGAGAGCGATGATTTGTAATCTATCTGCCAGATATGATTGAGCGACATCTGGGGTTTGTGATAGAAATTATACTGCGACGATTTCTCCTCTCCGTGAAGACCGTAACCGAATGTCGGGTTGTAGCGATAAGGGCTTGCGCCGTCCATGTATTCACGGGCAGCCTGCCAGTTCTCGATTGTGAGACCGTCCTGATTCGAACGTTTGTAGTGGGTCTGCGGTGCGCCGAAAGCGGTGAACGACAGCTGATGGCGATCACCAAGCTTTTTAGACACGTTCACAAAGTAGTTGTAGGAATTGAATTTCGTTCCCTGCACATATCCGTCTCCCCATCGGTGCGATCCGAGTACGGTGATTGCCCATCCGTTGCTCATCAGTCCGGTGGAGATCATGATACCCATCTGGTTCATGCCGTCGTTACCCATGCCGTACCATGCCGTACCGCCTTTCTTGGCGTCGAGGCTGCGGGTTGTGATATTGATCGTACCGCCCACTGAAGGTGCCGACAGAAGAGCGGCGCCGAGACCGCGCTGGCTCTGCATGTTGCTCGTCACGTCGGAAAGTCCGGCCCAGTTGCTCCAGTAAACGCCACCCCACTCCATATCGTTGATTGGAATACCGTTGATAAGCACTGCCACATTCTCCGACTTAAAGCCGCGCATGTTGATCTTGGCATCGCCGAAGCCACCGCCGTCGGGAGTTGCCCATACGCCGGGGGTTGTCTTAAGAATCTCGGGGAATTCCTGA
>URNY01000197.1 GCA_900549375.1 uncultured Bacteroidales bacterium
GGCGCCCGACGCGGGGCGGCTCGACTGCGTGGCCTGCATCGCGAAACCGCTCAGCAGCAAACCTTCGGCCAGTTGTTCGACCTTGGCAACATTGCCGGCACGCACGCCTGCGGGGTCGCAGAGGGCGTCCTTCAGCCCGTCCTGCACCACCGAAAAGGCGAATTCGTCGAGCAGTTCGGAGCCTACCGCATCGGCGAGCATCCAATCGGCCCCGGCCGGGATCTTCGCAATCAGGTCGGCATATCCCGACGCCGATATCGAGAGCACATCGCGCAATTCGGCTTCAAGGGTCTCCACATCCACAGATGCAAGGGTGCCGTGCGCCTCAAGTGTGGCATCCAGCGGATTGCGGGCCGGAAGCAACTTGGTATATTCCTTCAGCGACGGCATGAACGCATCGATATCGGGCATTCCCAGTCGTGCCGTCACCGACACATCCACCGGCGCATCCGGCTTAAGCTCCATAAGAGCGAAAGGTATGGCGGCATCACCTGCTATCTTCGAATATAGTGTGCTTATGTTAATATCCTTAAGTGAAAGGCCCGTAGAGTCTACGCCTATGATGCCCTGCCCGCGCACTATCTCGAGTCCGCTGCGTTCGCGGGCCTGAAGGCGCGTGATGGGGAGTCGGACGGTGGAGGATTCGTTGTAGAATCCGCGCATGCCGATGGCCACATCCTTCACGGATATATAGGACGCGTCGAAACCGGGGAGCGGTTTGGCATCCCTCACGGCATAGATCATCGCGAATTCATCGAGAGAGATAGAATCGCCGCTAATCACCATCGGCGGTCCCGATGACGGTTGCGCCGGAGGCGCCGGATGCTCTGCGGCCCATTTCGGATCGGGCGTAAGATAGCGCCCTGAACCGCCGGCTACGGAAGCCAGTTTCCAGCTCACCTTGTTCTTGCCGAGATCCACGACACCTTTTTTAAGAGATATGTCGCGGGCCTTCAGACTGAGCGTGTCGATCGTGGGAAGCATCGACATGCCGAAAGTGAAATTTTCCAGCTTCAGGTCTTCGGCTTTTATACGGAATGGCGTAGATTTCGCGGTGTCGGGCGGCGTGGGCTTCTGCTTCCACACATTCATATAGAGCTGGAGGTTGCCGTCGCGCAAAAGCGCCTTGTTGAGGGTTATCTCCCCCGTGCGCATGTTCGCGCGCGCTTTGTCGTCGGTGTCGAGCAGTCCTGCGCGAACGGTCAGCACCATCGATGAATCGGGCGACACCATTCTGTAATAACCCTGCGTGAGTTTGAGCTTGTTGATCTTCACATCGAGTGCGAGCAGCGGGAGCATCTTCACATCGAGAAGCGCCTCGCGGGCACTGACCATCGTGTCGCGGTGGATATCGAGCACCGTGACTCCCTGCAGCGACACGTCCAGCGGGAATTTCAGCCTGAACCGGTCGATCTCCACTTTCATTCCGGTGGATTTATACACCATGTCGCAGGCCACGTTCTTCACAAGGGTCTGCACCGGAGGGATGTAGAGAAGCAATGGAAGCAATACCAAGGCAATGAGAATCCACATCAGCGTCTTGAGCGTGATGCGGAGCCATTTGGGTCTTATTATGTGCCGACGCGAAGCCTTCGGAGCCGCCTCAGGGCTTTCGGGCGCGTCGGGGGTTGTCGGAGTGGTGTCTTCAGTCATTGTTATTCACCGGTTTGGTCTCACCGGCAGTTTTTATCGGCAACGTGCATTTTTATGCCGATAAATAAGCCAAAGCAATAATACGGTTGCCGCACCTGCGGCATCTGCGAGGAAATCGGAGAAATCGGCCGAACGGCCAAGCTCCATCAGTCTCTGGAGAATCTCGATGAGGCCGCCAAAAAGAATCACAAACAGGTCGGCAACCACGAAAAAACGGATTCGCGGCGCATGCTTCCCGTCGAGACGGACACGGTCGATAAAAACCATCAGTGCCAGCCAGCCGAACATCAGAGCGTGGACCGCCTTGTCGGCCCCGGGGAAGAGCTCCGGCTCGAACTCACCCGTGGGATGCGGCGCAAGCGTGAGCCATAGAACCGCGGCCACCGTCAGGAGCGTCGGGAACCATGCGGGCAACAGTTTCCACAACTTTCCGATTCCTTTCATCATGCAAATATAACAATTCTTAACAAAAAAAATCGCCCCGAGGGGCGATTTCTCTGTTTTTTGGTCTTAAAAGATGCTTCGAGAAACGAATTACTTTCTGATACCGAGCTCTTTCTTCGCGATGATTGCACGATAGCGGTTGATGTCCTTGCGGATCAGATAGTCCAGAAGGCTGCGGCGCTGGCCTACAAGCGTTTTCAGAGCGCGCGCAGTAGCGTGGTCCTTGTGGTTCTTTTTAAGATGCTCTGTGAGGTGTTTGATACGCTCAGAGAAAAGAGCGATCTGGCTTTCGGGGCTGCCCGTATCGTTTGCGCCCTGACCGTAAGTCTCGAAGATTCTCTTCTTGTCTTCTGCTGAAAGATGCATAGTTTTGAGAGATTAAATGGTTAATGATTAATTGCTTTTCTTCAAAAAGCTTAAGGACTGAGCCTTTCCCGCGGATCTTTCAAATCTCTCCCCGCAGGGCCACCTTTCTCGAAAAGCACCGCAAAATTAATAAAAAAATCCGATTACACAAAGTATTTCTTAAAATCCTTTGGCAGTCAGAGGGATTTTTATTAACTTTGTGCCGCATTTCTCCGCCATGGCATGGAAAAGTGAGGCTCAGAGAAGCTTCCGCCCAACGGATTCATTTATAAATCAATAGTTTAAATGTACGCTATCGTAGAAATCAAAGGACAGCAGTTCAAAGCCGAAGAAGGCAAATATCTGTATGTTCACCACCTCGGCGAGGAAGTAAAAGAGGGCGACGCTATCGCTTTCGACAAAGTGCTTCTTCTTGATGCCGACGGCGACGTTAAAGTCGGCGCTCCTGCCGTGGAAGGAGCAAAGATCGAGTGCGAAGTGCTCGTTCCCCTGGTGAAGGGTGAGAAAGTTATCGTTTTCAAGAAGAAACGCCGCAAAGGCTATCGTCGCAAAAACGGTCATCGCCAGTTCTTCTCCAAAGTGTTAATCAAAAAAATTGTAACCGCTTAAAACCGTAGATAACAAATGGCACATAAAAAAGGTGTCGGTAGTTCTAAGAACGGCCGCGAATCAGAAAGCAAACGACTTGGAGTGAAAATCTTCGGTGGTTCATACTGCAAGGCAGGCAACATCATCAAGCGTCAGCGTGGCACAGTCCATCATCCCGGCCTCAACGTCGGCATGGGCAAGGACCACACTCTCTTCGCCCTCATCGACGGCACAGTGGTATTCACCACCGGCAAGGAGGGACGCAGATTCATCAACGTCCAGCCCCTCGAGGCGAAATAAGAGCCAACGCCAATCCCATAAAAAAAGGAAAGCTTCCCGCTTTCCTTTTTTTATTATACAATCTATAGGATTTATAATGCCGCCCGGCCGCCCCAAAACAAAACCGGAGTTTCCTCGCGGAAACTCCGGCCTTGCGCTTCAGGATGGGCTTGAACCAACGACCCCCTGATTAAC
>URNY01000198.1 GCA_900549375.1 uncultured Bacteroidales bacterium
GTGATTTATCTCGGCAGAGCCAACCGTCAGGGACTCTTTGTGAGAGCCGACCGCCGCATCACTCCCGGCAGCTCTATCTTCCGACTCGACACACGCGACGGCCTTGTCGGCACCTTCCGCGTCATCGACACCCCCGAAGTAGCCGATCTCGCCCTCTCCAACCCCGCCGACTATCTTTCGGGAGGATGCACCGCCCTCGACCTCGACAACACCGACGGCGTATCCGCCATTGTCACCGAGAATGCCGGAACCGCCATCTTCGAAGACGGCCGCTGGAAAGTGCTCCGCAAATCGCGCATACGCTACGAATGAGATTATAAAAATATTGCGGGAATAAAAAAATATCGCTAACTTTGCAACCGCAAGCCCGGATGGCGGAATCGGTAGACGCGCTGGTCTCAAACACCAGTGGAGCAATCCGTGCCGGTTCGACCCCGGCTCCGGGTACCGAAAAGAGGATTCTCACCGCGAGAATCCTCTTTTCATTTTCGATAAGCCAATCTTCAACCTTGAATTTGGAATTTTTTACTTTTGACAATCCCAACGGCGGCTGCAGCTTGGGTGCGTCCGCCGCGGGCTATTGCTAATTCAGGGCGATGCGGAGGGTATCAAGGGCGTCGGCCACGGTGTTGAAACTTTTGGCCGAAGGGTTGCCCAACAGAGAGATGAAATAGCGGAGCTGAGATTCGTATGTGTCGGCGATGGTGCGTTCGGAATGGAAGAGTTCGCGGTCGTCGCAAGTCACGCGGTTTGCCGCAAGGTCTACAAGCCAGGTCTCATCCTCCCAGACAATCTCGAGAGTGCGTCTATAGTCACGCCTGTAATAGTTCAATATGGCCGTGGCGCAGAATCCGGGATACACCATGCAATAATTGGCATAATCTATCGCCCGGATATCGAGCGACGAGGCGTTACGCAACGTCTTGCTCACCTCCACAGGCATTCCGAAAAGCCAATAAAGATAGTCGATTTCATGAATAAGGTCGATATGGACGCCTCCCCCCATCTCGGGGATGGCGCTATAGACTTCCCTGAAATCCGCGCCGGGGCGCCAGCCGGGGAGCCACGACCCGCAATAGGCATTAACCTCGTTCACACGTTTGCCGCGCGTCTCGAGAGCCTCCTTCACAAAACGCAGGCAATCGAGAAAACGGAGATTGCAGGCCACATAGTTCAGCACTCCTCGTTTCTCCACCTCCTCTCTCACCGGGATGATGTCGAGAGTATGCGAAAGCGGTTTTTCTATAAAAAGAGGCACACCGAGTCCCAAGGCCTGTCGGATCGATTCGTCATGATTGGCCGTCGGAGTGGATATTATCACGAAATCATAGTTTCCCTCATCCTCATCGAGCGAATAGATATCCTTCACCCTCTCCACCGGACGCGAGGCCCGCGACGATCTCAGAGCCGTGATCGCCACTTCGGGGTCGATACGACGCAGCGCGGCGATATGCTTGGCGGCTATGGAGCCGAGTCCCATCACGAGCACTCTCATCATTCGCCGAGCATTTTGCGCAGTTTCCCGCTCTCCATCAGAAATGACAGATACTCATAATCCTCCGGCTCGTCGAGATCGAAACAGAGATGATCCATCACATATACGAGCGAACGGGGCGTCACCGCTCTCGGAGAATCGCACATCAGTGCCTCGCGACGATAGACGTATATCGAGGCATTCATGTCGTAGACCTTCGGGGCGCTCTGGCGTGTGGTATAGCGGCCTCCGAGCACCACATGGCAAAAGCCGTCGGCTCCCTCCTCCACCTGGTTGAAATAGGGATTACGGGCGCAGGGGCTTACTGAAAAAACCGTCAATGCTTCTGTGCGTTCGGCAAGTTTTGCCACACAGTTCTCTATATCCGCGAGCGTACGGATGGGAGACGTAACGTCGAGATCAATCACAAAATCATAGCGTTTGCCATAATATTTCTCGGCATAAGCCAGTGCATCCTTTATCGCATCGGGTTTGCCGCAGGTATCATTGGCGAGGAAATCGGGCCGTTCGTAATCTGTCGGCACTCCCGCCTCGGCACCTACACGCCTGATGTCCTCCGAATCGGTGGAGAGCACGATGTCGGCGCCATGTTTGCGGGCATACTCGAGAGCCACGCCTGCCGTATATGCCAGCAACGGCTTGCCCCCCACTGGTTTTATATTCTTTCCGGGGATTCCCTTGGAGCCTCCCCTCGCACAGATTGTTATCAGACAGTTCATAATATCTACTTTATATGGCATGGCCGACATCCGGCCCCTCATCGATAATAAGAATTACAAATTTATATAAATTATCGCATATTTTTAGCTAATTTTGTAATGCGATTCCAAGAAAAAGATGACAGCAACCCAGAATTCCACCGACCGTCTGCGCGAACTGAGCACAGCCCCCGTAGGCCGACTGCTGCTGAAATACAGTCTCCCGGCTGTTGTAGGCACGGTTGTCAGCGCAGTCTATAACATCATCGACTCCATCGTCATTGGCCATGCCATCGACGACCCCAACGTGGTGAGCGGCATCGCCGTCACTTTCCCGGTGATGAACCTCGTGACGGCTCTGGGTATGCTTATCGGCGCCGGCGCCGCCACGCGCGTCAGCATCGTGCTCGGACAGAACGACAAACGCGTGGCAGAGATAATCCTCGGCAACTGCGTGCAGCTCACAATCATCATCGGCCTCGCTTATGTCGGCCTCTTCTCCATTTTCATCGACCCGATCCTCCGCATGTTCGGAGCCTCACCGAACTCGCTTCCCTATGCACGCGAGTTCATGCTATGGGTGCTTCCCGGATGCGTGCTCCAGAACCTTACGTTTTCATACAACAACGTGATGCGGGCCTCCGGCTATCCGGGCAAGGCCATGTATACCAACCTTATCGGCGCCGGTATGAACACCATTCTCGCGCCGCTCTTCCTCTTCGGGTTCGGCTGGGGCATCCGCGGAGCCGCCATAGCCACCGACATCTCGATGCTCGTCACCGCCTTCTTCGTGATGAGCCATTTCTTCAACAGCAAAAACACGCTTCATTTCGTCAGAGGCACTTTCAAATTCAACTGGCCTGTGATCCGTAGCGTTCTCTACATCGGCATGGCGCCGTTCCTGATAAACGTGGCCGGCTCGCTGATAAACGCAATCGTCAACAACACGCTCCTCAAATATGGCGGCGACAATGCCATCGCCGCCGTCGTGGTGTTCAACCGCTTCGTCACTGTGTTCGTGTTCGTGATTATCGGAATCTGCCAAGGCATGCAGCCGATTGTCGGCTATAACTATGGCTCGCAAAGATACCCGAGAATGTTCCGCGCCTTATGGCTTGCTTCCGGAGCGGCAGTGGTGATATCCACCATCGGAAGCGTGTCGGGAGCCCTGTTCCCCCGTCAGATCGCTTCTCTGTTCATGCAGGATGCCGCCCAGATTCAATGCGCCGTAAACTGCCTGCATTACACCACCATGATGTTCTGGATCGTCGGTTTC
>URNY01000199.1 GCA_900549375.1 uncultured Bacteroidales bacterium
GTTAGGTTTGGGGAATCCGAAGTAAGCCTCGATCTTATGGCATGCGTCGAGAAGTTCCTCTTCGTTGTTGGCGTTGGCGGCTGCGATTGCGCGATCGAATTCGGCATCGATCTCAGCCGGCATATTTTTGTAATATTCGTCGAAATCGTGGGGCCATTTGTCCTTGTTGAGGTCGAACTCTGCAAGCGATTTGCGGGCTTCGACAAGCTGCTTGCGGATTTTTGCCACGGCGTCCATGTCGACAGCCATCTTGATTCCGAGTTTCTGGCAGAAGATCCATACCAGCTCGATAGCGGGAGCGGCTGAGCCGCCGCCGAACCACCAGATATTGGTGTCGACGATGTCGACGCCCTTGATTATGGCAGTGAGCACGGAAGCAAGACCGTAGCCGGGCGTGCAGTGCGTATGGAAGTCAACAGGAACCTTAAGCGCCTGTTTGAGCTTGGGCATGAGAGTGAAGATACGTGAAGGATTCACCAGACCGGCCATATCCTTGAGCGTAACCATCTGAGCGCCTAATGCCTCCATCTCTTTGGCTTTCTCTACAAAATATTCATCGGTGAAAATCTTCTCGGGAGCGGCCGGAGTGTCGTTGCCGCCAAAGAGTTTGGCAAAGAAGCCTTTTTTCTTGGGAGCTTCGGCAGGTGTGTCTTTCGGGTCTACGGTATAGCAGACAGCGGTATCGGAGATTCCTCCGAGGTCGTTGATCATCTTCACGGAATCCTTGATGTTGTTGATGTCGTTGAGGGCATCAAAAATTCGCATCACGTTCAATCCGTTCTTGATGGCTTCTTTGTAGAAACCTTCCAGAACCGAATTGGGATAGGGTACATAACCGAAAAGATTGCGGCCACGCGAGAGCGCCGACAGAAGGGAGATTCCCTTCATCTCCTTGGAGCAGGCACGCAGACGGTCCCAGGGAGACTCGCCGAGATAACGCATCACTGAATCGGGAACGGCACCGCCCCATACTTCCATGATGTAGAATTTCGCTTCGCGATAAAGCGGGAGGAGTTTGTCGATATGCTCCTGCTTCAGGCGGGTGGCGAACAGCGACTGTTGTCCGTCGCGCAATGTAAGGTCTCTGATTTGTAATACCTTGTCCATATAAACTTTTGATTTAAGGTGTTTCTCTTCTTAATTTTTTTCTATTTAATATTTCCTGAGTCCGGGGTTACGGCCGGGCGCGGGGAAGGGTTGAAAAGATTTTCTTGAAATAAAAACTTATTAATCCGCTGTAAATATATCAATAATATTCTTCGTGACAAAAAAAATTATGGAAATATTTCCATATTCCCATAATCTTTTTATCCGTTTCCGGAATGGCGGTGAATTCCGGTGTGAAGAATGCTATTCGAAGATTGCGTTGATTGTCTCCTCCTCCTCGGCGGGAGCTTCGGAAACCGGAGCCATCTCTCCATCGCATGCGTTGTAATTGTCGGGGAAGACGAAGCGGGCATCCTGGCGGTAGGGGAGTTTCGGATCTGCATATACCTTCTGCATGTAAAGACCGTAGATAGGAAGGGCCGCGCGGGCGCCCTGGCCGAAGGCCATGGAGTTGAAGTGAATGTAGCGTTCTTCACCGCCGACCCATACTCCGGTTACGAGTTCGGGCGTGAAGCCCATGAACCATGAGTCGGAGTTGGAGTTTGTCGTACCGGTCTTTCCACCCATCTGAGCGGATATGTTGTAGCGGCTGCGGAGGCTTGCTCCGGTTCCGCTGTCCACAACGTTGAGCAGTATGGAGAGTATCTTGTAATAGGCGTCTTCCGAAGTGACTTCGGTGCGGTGGGGTACTGCCGAATATATCAGGTTGCCCTGGTTGTCCTCGATACGGGTGACGAACACGGGATCGACCCTGATGCCATGGTTGGCAAAAGCGGTGTAAGCGGCCACCATGTGGCCCACGGGCACGTCGACCGTGCCGAGGCAGAGAGGGAGTGTCGGGTCGATATATCCGGTGATTCCGAACATTCTCATCTTGTTGGCGAGACTCACGGGGGTGAGCTCATGGACGAGTCGGGCGGAAATCCAGTTGTTGGAGTTCGTGAGGGCCCAACGCAGGTCGACCATCTCGCCGACACGTGCGCGGCTCGAATTTCGCGGTGCCCAGTTGCCAAAGACAGGCTGGGTGTTGGAGAACATCGAGCAGGGGGTGAAATCCTGTTCCATCGCCAGAGTGTAGAGGAACGGTTTGGCGGTAGATCCGATCTGGCGTTTTCCGCGCGAAACCATGTCATACTGGAAATGCGTGAAATCCGGTCCGCCGACGTATGCTTTCACATAACCCGTTACGGGATCCATGCTCATCACACCCGTACGAAGAATAGTCTTCATATAGAGCAAGGAGTCGTAGGGCGACATACGGACTGTCTTTGTACCGGGCACGATTTTCGTCACGTTCCGACCTTTCTCATTGCGGGTTTCCTTCACGTATGCGAACACATCCATCTCATAGGGAGTATGGAAAGCTTTGTCGATCTCTGCTTCCGACATACCCGCTTTTTTCATGTTGCGGTATCTTTCGGTCTGTTTCACGGCGTTGCGGATAAGCTTCTGGACGCCGCTGAAGCTCAGTTCGCTTTGGTTGGTGGTGTAGGGGCCGGTTTTCTGGCCACGCTTCTCACTTTCGAAAGCGGGCTGCAGATAGCCGCCGAGATGCTGATAGACGGCTTCTTCGGCATACTGCTGCATACGGGGGTCGATGGATGTATAGATGCGGAGACCATCGGTATAGATATCGTAATAAGAACCATCGGGCTTGGGATTCTTGAGAATCCATCCGTAAAGAGGATTCTCCTCCCACTGCGTCGAGTCGGTGTTATAGTTGCCGAGAGCCACGCGATAAGCCGTGAGGGAGTTGAAATCAGAGCGTTTGGGGCGTTCCGGTTTCTTGGCGGTCATCATCCGGCGTATCTCTTCGCGGAGGTATGGCGCTCCTCCCTCCTTATGGTCCACCTTATGATAGTCGAGCTTGAGCGGGAGATTCTTGAGCGAGTCGGCCTCGGCCACGGAGAGGAAACCGGCTTTCTGCATCTGGTCGAGCACGGTGTTGCGGCGGTCGCGGGTACGTTCCTCATGGCGGAGCGGATTGAAATAGCTCGGATTCTTGAGCATCCCGACAAGCATGGCGGCTTCCTCGGCCTTGAGGTCGCCCGGCTCTTTGCCGAAATATACGTTTGCCGCTGTTTTAATTCCGACGGCATTGTTGAGGAAGTCGAAACGGTTGAGATACATGTTGATGATCTCGTCTTTGGTGTAGAACCGCTCGAGCTTCACGGCGATCATCCATTCGATAGGTTTCTGGATTGCGCGCTTGAAGATGTTGGAAGATGGCTGGGAATAGAGCTGTTTTGCAAGCTGCTGGGTGATTGTCGAGGCACCTCCGGATGATTTGTCGCCCATCATCACGGTTTTGACGGCTGTACGTCCCAAAGCCTTGAAATCTATTCCC
>URNY01000200.1 GCA_900549375.1 uncultured Bacteroidales bacterium
GCAGATGCAGAACAAGCCTCATAGCCGTCTTACGCCCGATACCCGGAAGTTTGGATATTTCCGAAACGGCGTTGTCGAGAAGCCGCGAATTGAGACTTTGTTCGATTCCTGATTCCATTTGAATGCAAATTTAAGAAAAATATTGCGGATTTGTTGTAATTTTACAATTCAAACAATAACGCGGACATGGACACAGCTTTCTGAAAGATGCCGCGTAACAGGCAAACATACTCTTAATCAACGACAATGATAGACTATATCGATGGCCGTATGGCCGAAATCACACCTACATATGCAGTAGTCGACTGCAATGGAATCGGTTATGAAGTCAATATCACGCTCATAGATTATTCCGCGATTCAGCATCTTGAGAGATGCAAGCTTTTCATACATGAATCTATACGCGAGGACGCACATATTCTATTCGGATTTGTCGACCGCAGGTCGAGAGAGTTGTTCCGTCTGCTGATCGGAGTGAGCGGTGTCGGCCCCAATACGGCGCGCCTGATACTCTCTTCTCTCACCTCATCCCAGCTTGAGACAGCGATAGCAGCCGGCAATGACTCCTCGCTTAAGGCTGTGAAAGGGATCGGTGGCAAAACTGCTCAACGCATAATAGTGGACTTAAAAGATAAAATAAAAGTGGATACGGAGGCGTTAAATACAAGAATGCCCGCGGGAGAATCATACGACGATTCAGTGGCCGCTCTTGTAATGCTCGGATTCACTGCCCAACAGAGTCAGAAAGTGCTCAAGAAGCTGTTTTCTGCGAATCCGGAACTGACAACAGAGCAAGCCATCAAGCAGGCACTGACAATGCTCTGATGCGGTTGAAGCGAGGAAATATCGGACTAACAAGGAGATTAAAGCCTATCATTATGGCAGTCACAGTGTTGCTCACAACATTGTGGCTCTCTTCTGTTGCAAACTCGCAGTCGCCGGTCCGAAAGACTATCCCGGAGTTAAACACCGATAATCCTCTTTCGAAAGGGGAATATCCCGCCGACCTCAAGACGCCGCCAAACATCCGCACCGAGGCTGTCTACGACCCCGGAAGCGGAATGTTCGTGATCCACACCCGTTTGGGCGACAAAGACATAGTGACGCCATTTCTGATGACACCTGAGGAATATGCCAAAGAGATGATGCGACAGGATATGTTCGGTTATTTTCATAAACGCAATTCGGAGACATTCGAAAAAAAGGATAAGCAACCGTTCAATATTTTCGACATGAACTTCTCGCTGGGACCTCTTGAAAAAATATTCGGCCCAGGCGGAGTACGTCTCACCACTCAGGGTTCATTGCAGCTTTCGATGGGTATCAAGAGCAACAAAATTGACAATCCCTCGCTTTCGCTGCGCAACCGCCGCAAGACATATTTCGACTTCGATCAGAAAATTCAAGCCACAATCAATGCATCGGTAGGCGATAAGCTTAAGTTCAACATGACTTATAACACCGATGCAACTTTTGATTTCGACTCTAAGAATATAAAACTCAATTATGAAGGAAAAGAGGATGAGATAATCAAAAGCATAGAGGCCGGAAACGTGAGCATGACCACCGGGTCGAGTCTGATGCGCGGCGGAACGGCACTTTTCGGACTCAAGACAAAACTTCAGTTCGGCAAACTCACTCTTACCGGGCTCATTTCCCAGCAGAATTCGGAATCGAAGACAGTATCAACATCGGGTGGTGTACAGGCAACTAAATTCAATATCAAAGCCGACCAGTATGATGCCAACCGGCATTTCTTCCTGTCGCAATATTTCTATGAGAATTATGATACATTCGCTTCTAAACTCCCGCATGTCTCATCGGGCGTGAAGATAACGCGTATCGAAGTCTGGATCACCAATAAAAACAGCAACTATAACGAATCCCGCAACTTCGTGGGTTTCATGGATCTTGGCGAAAACCGGAATCTTGCCAACACTTATTGGCAACCTGACATGTCGTTTCCGAATCCTTCAAACAAGAGCAACAATCTACTTTCGGTAATCAAAACCGATTATCCGGACGCCCGCGATATCAACAAAGTAACCCAGACTCTCGAACCTTTGCGGGCATATGGAATTGAGGGTGGCAAGGACTATGAAAAGGTTGAGAGCGCCCGACTACTGAATTCGAGTGAATACACGCTTAATTCGGAATTGGGCTATATCAGCCTTAAGTCGGCACTGACCACCGACGAGGTTCTTGCCGTGGCCTACGAATATACATATCAGGGGAAGGTCTATCAGGTAGGAGAGTTCTCAAGCGATGTCACGGCCACTTCCGAATCGCTATATCTGAAAATGTTGAGAAGCACTACCGTCTCGCCACGCCTTCCGATGTGGCGCCTTATGATGAAGAACGTGTATTCTCTTGGTGCTTATCAACTTCAGAAGAATAACTTCAAGCTCAACATTAAGTTCCTTAGCGACACAACGGGCACGGAAATCAATTTCCTTCCGGTTCCTCCCATCTCGAATGTCCCTCTTCTTCAGGTCATGAATCTTGACCGCATAGATTCAAATCAGGAACCTCATTCCGATGGTTTCTTCGATTATGTGGAAAATTATACGGTGCAGTCGACCTCCGGTAAAATCATTTTCCCCGTGGCCGAACCGTTCGGCGCGCATCTCGAGCGCAAGATAGGGAATCCGCAGATCGCCGCCCAATACGTCTACAAAGAACTTTACGACTCCACGCTTGTGGTTGCCCGGCAGTTTGCCGATAAGAACAAGTTCTCGCTTGTCGGCGAATATCAGGCGTCAAACGGAGCACAGATCAGGCTGAATGCAATGAATGTGCCCCGAGGTTCGGTTGTCGTTATGGCCGGAGGCGTTGTGCTTACCGAAAACAGCGATTATACTGTGGATTATTCCATGGGAATCGTGACCATAACCAATCAGAGTATAATCGATTCGGGAACCAATGTCAGCGTCACGCTCGAGAATCAGTCGCTTTTCAGCATGCAGAGGAAAACGCTGCTCGGTCTGGATGCTCAGTACCGTTTCAACAAGGATTTCACTCTCGGGGGTACGATACTTCATTTCTCCGAGAAGGCGCTCACCGAGAAAGTGAATGTAGGGGAGGAGACCATAAACAACACCATGTGGGGACTCAATCTTTCCTATAACAAGGAATTCATGTGGCTCACCAATTTTCTCAACAAGATACCGACCGTAAACGCCACCGCTCCGTCGCGCATCAATATCAACGCCGAATTCGCGCAGCTTGTGCCGCATAAACAGAAAAGTGGGACCAACAAGGGTTCAAGCTATGTGGATGACTTCGAGGCCACACAAACCGGCATAGACCTCCGTTCGCCGTATTCATGGTTCCTCGCCTCAACGCCTTATGACGCTTCGTCCGATGCGCTGTTTCCGGAAGCTAAACTAAGCAATAATGTGGATTACGGCAAAAACCGCGCTTTATTGTCCTGGTATTACATCGACCGGCTC
>URNY01000201.1 GCA_900549375.1 uncultured Bacteroidales bacterium
CCGGCAGATATGCAGCCGAAAGCGGCCAACAATAAGTATATCTTTTTCATAATATCTGATATCTGGTCGTTAACTCAATAATAATATACTCAATAATATAGTTGTATAGCTTTTAAAGATAGAACAAATCCGAAATTAAAATGATTGCAACCACATCGTTTATTTTGTGGTTGCAATCAATCTGATTTCCCTTGCCGTTATCTGTGGCGTCCGCGGCTGCCGCCACCACCTCCGCGGCTGCCGCCTCCGAAACTTCCGCCTCCATAACTGCGCCCCGAGTTGTAGGAACGCGAACTGTTATAGCTGTTGGTTGAGCGGTTGTTTTGGTTTGTATTCGAATTATAGGAGCGGTTATTGTTCCGGTTGGTAGTTGTGTTATAGGATCGCCGGTTGTTGTTCGACGAATTGTTGCTGCCGGAATTATAGCTGCCGCCATAGGTGCGGTGTCCGCTGCTGTTGATAGTATAGCCGCCGCGGTTTCCGGAGGGTCTCGTAGCGCCGTTATAACCATTGGGATGCGTATAACCGCCGTTCTCGATCGTTCCCTGATAGGTGCGGTGATTGTTTGTGCGACTGTTGTTCACGCCATATGAAGGAACTCTGCCATTCGCAGGTCTGCCCATCGAGCCAGGACGTCCGGGACGTGTATTCGATGCCCAGTTTGATCCGGGACGGTTGGGATATCTTCCGTTGGGACGATAGTCGGCACAATGAGGATAGCCTCCCCATCCCCAGGATGGTCCCCAACCCCATGAAGGACCCCAGCCCCAGCTCCAGCTCCATGACGGCCCCCAGGCCCAAGAGGGACGCCAGCCTCCGCCCCAGCCCCAATACCAGGGATCGTTCCAGGCGTAGAAACCTGTATAATAAGGCCATGAATAAAGAGGAGCGAACGTGGGCAAACCGTTGTCGAAAACGATATCAACATTGCCGTAACTGTTCAGAAGCACATCCTGAAGCACATCTGCATTGTCGACAACTATCGTCGGATTGTAGTATTTCTGGATCTGCTGGGTATAGACAAAATCCTCATCGCTCTCCGCCCGACGTCCTATCGTATCGATGGGCGATGTATAATATTGTCCGCGACGGTTGTATTCGTCAACATCCATGTTGCCGAAATCGCTCACATAATATGACTTCTTCTTTTTCACACTCTGAGTGGCCGACTTATCCTTCTTTGGATTGTAATAGATGTCGTCGAACTCCTGCGCACATACAAAGGGAGCGGCAAGAGCCATGAGTGTCAGGGTATAAAATAACTTTCTCATATCATATACTTTTGTCACTTAGACAAACTTTATTCGAGATTGTTTAAGCGGTTATGGTTAAAAGTGATTAAAATTATAGATTCCGTCCCAATTTTGCAAGAAACATCTCGAAACAAATGTTAAAACTTCAGATAAAAATCAGCGCACAGCCTCCGGTATTCATCCGTGAAGCCGCCATCGATGGTCTCGACAGTCAGATACATCCGTTCCGGAGTAGGCTTTTCATTCCTCGTATTTGCCTGCTCTGCAAACGCAAGTCCGAATTCCAGATAGCATCTTTTGGCCGCCTTTCCCTCTCGCCCGGCAACATGCATCTCGCGCAGTAATTCCAGACAGCAGTCTTCGGCCTCGGATATGATCTCTTCAGTCATCTCCTCAGGGAGGACTATTCCTATCTTCCCACCTTCCGCCAGCAATTTGCTCCCTTTCTTCAGCAGGGAGGCGGGGGAAAGTTCCGACTGATGCCGGGCAAGTTCCCGTGAGGTTTCAGGATTGGAAATGCCCGAATCAAAAAAGGGTGGGTTGGAAATGATGTAATCGAATTTCGTATCCTCCGGCATGTCGAACAGGCTTAGGCGTTCAGTCCTTATCCTGTCAGGCCATGGAGAGAGCCGGAAATTTTCGGAGGCCTCCTCTACCGAGGCTTCATCGATATCGATTCCGAGAATGCGGGCTTTGTCGTTGCGCTGGGCAGCCATCAGCGAAAGCACTCCGCAACCGCAACCAACATCAAGAATGGCGGCCGCATCCACAAGCTGTGACCATGCACCGAGAATCACAGCATCCACCCCTATTCTCAGGGCGCTGCGGTGATGGCTGCAGGAAAACTGCTTGAAGCTGAAAGGCGCCTTATTGCGGATTCTTGCCATTCTGTCTTGCTCCGGACTGTCTGCCGCGTCTACGTTTATCGCCGAAGCGTCTCCTGCCGTTGCCTCGCGCTCTGCCTTCGCGCCTCCCCGGGCTCTTGGGGTAGGGGGCCACGCCGAATTCAGCGGGCACCTCCTCTTTGGGCACCTCCTTTTCCAGCAACTTCTCGATACGGCGGAGCTTACCTATCTCTTCGGGAGAAACAAAGGTAACAGCCCTCCCGTCGCGATTGGCTCTTGCCGTTCGCCCTATACGGTGTACGTAATCTTCAGCTTCGTGGGGAACATCATAATTCACCACCATCTCGATATCGTCGATATCGATTCCGCGGGCAAGAATATCCGTGGCGACAATCACCTGCACTTTTCCGGCTTTGAAATCGAGCATCACGTTGTCGCGCTTTGCCTGATCAAGGTCGGAATGCATTTCAGCTATCTTGAAGTTCTTGCTTTTGAGTTCGCGGGCGAGAGTCTTTACTTTCAGCTTCGATGATGAGAAAACGATTACGCGCGTCGGCGCCGATTCCTTGAAAAGATTCTTCAGGATCGGGAGTTTCTGCGTCTCATAACATATATAGGCCGACTGCTTGATTTTCTCCGCCGGTTTCGAAACGGCGAGCTTCACCTCTACCGGTTCGCGGAGAATGCTCTTGGCAAGTTGCTGGATCTTAGGCGGCATCGTTGCCGAGAAGAGCAATGTCTGGCGCTCTTTGGGCATACGTGCGACTATCTGCATGATGTCGTCATAGAAACCCATGTCAAGCATTCTGTCGGCCTCGTCGAGGATAAAGAAAGAGACTTTGGAGAGATCCACATATCCCATGCTCAGATGAGCCAGAAGTCTTCCGGGAGTGGCGATCACTACGTCGGCGCCCATCTTGAGGCTTTTACGCTGTTGTTCATAAGTGTATCCATCCGTGCCTCCATAAATCGCCATGCCGCTCACCGGCATGAAATAGGCAAATCCCTGAAGCTGGCGGTCGATCTGCTGGGCAAGCTCGCGCGTCGGAGCCATCACCACGCAATTCACTGCGTCATCGGGATATCCGCCGTCGGCAAGCATATTGATAACAGGGAGGAGATATGCGGCTGTTTTTCCTGTTCCTGTCTGGGCACATGCCAGCAGGTCCCGGCCCTCCATAATCACAGGAATAGATTGCTCCTGAATCGGAGTGCATTCATCGAAATGCATGTCCCACAGACCGTCGAGCACGTCGTCGTTGGTGAGAATATCTTCAAATT
>URNY01000202.1 GCA_900549375.1 uncultured Bacteroidales bacterium
TAACCGGCGTCACAGGCGGTTATCTTGACAACCTGCGCGATGCCATGTTGGCGTTAAACGGCATAGACTAAGGCTATACTGAATGGCACTCTATTTCGCAATGGTCGACGGCGAGAAGGTCGGGCCGTTTCCTCTCGAGGAGATGGCCGACCGCGGTGTCGGTCCCGATACATATATCTGGACAAAGGGGATGGACGACTGGGAACCGGCCGGCGACAACGCCGATATATGCCGCTTCTTCCGTCGCCGCATCTTCGACAGCATGCACCCGTCGCCGGCCTTTCCCGAGCCTGCGGATAATGGCGGAGCCTCAGAGATTCAGCAGGATATGAACGATGGTGCCGAAGAGAAGATGCCGGCTTCCGGCTATCCTTTCCCGATGCCCGACGACGAGCCTGCCGATATCGACAACCCTCCGACCCCTCTGCTTGCCATATCCATACTGATGACGTTTCTCTGTTTCCCGGTGACTGGCCTCGTTGCCATATATTATGCGGTATTGTCGCGCAAGGCATGGAACGATGCCCTGCGCAGCGAGTCGAAGAAGGGACGTAATCTCTATACGGATCAGGAGCGGCGCGATTGCAAGCGTGCGGCCCATTCCTATGCGAGGAGCGCCAAGATGTGGATAGGCATAACTTTCTTCATGGGCATGATTCTCTATGCCTTCATAGGCCATACTTTCTGACGTGCTATGGAAACGGGAAAGAAATCGGAGAGAACCCTCATTCTGATAGGTGGCGGAGGCCACTGCAAGTCGGTGATCGAGTCTGCCCTTTCGGCGGGCGTGGAGCCTGCGGGCATCCTCGATCTTCCGGAATTGCGCGGTTCGCGGATATTATGTTGCGAAGTTATCGGCAATGATACCGACATACCGCGTCTGGCCGCAAATCCGACCAATGAATTTGTGGTGACCGTCGGCTCGATCGAAGACAGCTCGCTGCGTCGGCGCCTGCAGGAATCGGTGGAGAATGCCGGAGGACGCATGGCAGTAGTCGTAGCCTCATCGGCCATGGTTTCACGCTTTGCCTCGCTCGGCGCCGGCACGGTTGTGCTTCACCATGCATCGGTGAACGCCTCGGCATGCGTGGGCCGAGGGTGCATCATCAACACTGCGGCCAATGTGGAGCATGACGTGACGATAGGGGATTTCACCCATATCTCCACCGGCGCGATGGTGAACGGAGGCGCGCGGATCGGTTGCGACTGCTTCATCGGCAGCGGAGCAGTGGTGCGCAACGGCGTGTCGATATGCGACGGAGCCGTGATAGGCGCCGGTGCCGTTGTCTGCCGCGATATAACCGAGAAAGGTGTCCATGCAGGTGTTCCGGCACGCAGAATCCGCTGACAATCCGTGCGATAGAGCTGTCTTATATAATCTGTTTGTATCCAATGGAAAGCATGAATTCTTCGCGACATGTGATTATAATTGCCGAGGCCGGCGTGAACCACAACGGCTCGATGGAGATGGCGCGTCAGCTTATCGACGCTGCCGCCGAGGCCGGCGTGGACTATGTTAAGTTTCAGACCTTCAAGGCCGACAAGCTCGTGACGCGCGCGGCCCGGCAGGCGGAATATCAGAAACGCAATATCGGAGACGGCGCCGACTCGCAATATGAGATGCTCCGCAAGCTCGAACTCAGCGAGGAGGATTATCGTGAGCTGAAGGATTATTGCCGGCAGAAGGGGGTGCGTTTCCTCTCCACGGCATTCGATCTTGAAAGCGTGGATTTTCTGCATGGGCTTTGCCCGGGTCTCTGGAAGATACCCTCCGGCGAGATTACCAACTATCCTTATCTCCGCAAGATTGCAGGATATAACGAGGAGGTGGTGATGTCCACGGGGATGAGTACCGACGAGGATGTGGAAAACGCTCTGCTTGCTCTCCGGGAGAACGGGCAGGATCTTGAAAAGGTGACGCTCCTGCATTGCAACACGCAGTATCCGACGCCGATGGAGGATGTGAACCTGCTGGCGATGAATTCATTGCGGCGGTTTGTGAAGCGCGTCGGCTTCTCCGACCATACCCGCGGTATCGAAGTGCCGATAGCCGCCGCCGCTCTCGGAGCCGACGTGGTGGAGAAGCATTTCACGCTGTCGCGCTCTCTTCCCGGTCCCGACCATAAGGCATCGCTCGAGCCGCAGGAACTCAAGGCGATGGTGGAGGCGATACGCAATGTGAGCGTGGCGCTGGGCGACGGCTGCAAGCGCGTGACGCGCTCGGAGGCCTCTAACCGCAATGTGGCGCGGAAGAGTATTGTGGCTTCGCGCCCCATAAAGCGTGGCGAGCTCCTGTCGGAGGAGAATATGGCCGCAAAACGTCCCGGCGGCGGTATCTCGCCGATGCGCTGGAAGGAGGTGGAGGGCACGCGCGCCATCCGCGATTTCGAAACTGATGAGATGATAGAAATATAATCTGAGGGATGGATAAAAAGAAGATATGTGTCGTTACGGGCACGCGGGCCGATTATGGTATTCTGAGTGGTCTTATGAGGCTTATCGATCAGGATCCTGCGATGAAACTGCAGATAGTGGCAACGAACATGCATCTCTCGCCGGAGTATGGCATGACGGTGGATGAAATCGAGAAGGATGGATTCCGTGTCGACCGACGCGTGGAGATGCTTCTCTCGAGCGACACTCCGACAGGCACCGTGAAGTCGATGGGTCTCGCCTCTATCGGCTTTGCCGATGCTTTTGAGCAACTCGCTCCCGACATCATCGTGATCCTTGGCGACCGCTACGAGATGTTGGCGGCGGCTTCGGCGGCCCTCATCTTCGGCATACCTGTGGCCCACCTCCACGGAGGGGAAATCACCGAGGGGGCCTACGATGATGCCATACGCCATGCAATCACCAAGCTCTCCTACTATCATTTCACGTCGACAGAGGAATACCGTCGGCGCGTCATAGCGATGGGGGAGGAGCCCTGGCGAGTTTTCTATGCCGGGAGTCCGGCGGTGGATGCTATCTCCCGTTTTGCTCCGATGCCGCTTGCCGACCTCGAGGGGAGCCTCGGTGTAAAGCTCGACGATGACTTCCTCCTTGTCACATTCCATCCCGTGACGATGCAGCCCGGAGAGGGGGAGCGCCAGACGCGCGCTTTGCTTGCCGCTCTTGACGAAACGGTGATGAAGGATGCCGACTATACGAAAATAAAGGTGCTCTTCACGATGCCGAATTCCGACACCGACGGGCGCAGCGTGGCGCGGATCATCCGCGAATGGTGCGACCGCAACGCAGGGAGAGCATTGGCCGTGACTTCTCTCGGTCGCGACCGCTATTATTCGGCGTTGGCACACTGTGCGGCAGTGGTGGGCAATTCGTCGAGCGGACTTATAGAGGCGCCATCTTTCGGCGTGCC
>URNY01000203.1 GCA_900549375.1 uncultured Bacteroidales bacterium
TTTAACTAAACTGAGTTCAATTTTAACAAAGAGGATGATTAAAATATGACTGATTTTAGATTGGCAATTCTATTATTGAAAGAATTCTATTATTTAATAATCTACAGAATTATTTATTAGGAAGATATGGTGTATCCATATCTCTTATCAAGAGATTTGGACGATTGCTAAACAAATATGCCTCAGCTTCCCGAGCGGCAAGGGATGCTGAGGCATTTGGTTATAGGGAATGGAGATGTTTATGAGATTAATGTGTCATAACGGGAGGACGGTCAGAGGGATTTTAGGATGAGGGAGTTGGCTTTGTCAACGATGGAGGTGTCGAGGCTGGCGAGGTAGATGCGGGTGGTTGATTCGTTGTCGTGGCCCATCCCTTCGGAGATGACGGAGAGGGGGATGCCTTTGGTGCGGGCGGCGGAGGCCCAGCTATGACGGGCAACGTAGAGGGTCAGCGGGATTGTGACACCGACCATTCCTGCTATGGTTTTCAGGTTATGGTTGATGTTGTAGCCTACGTTGCGGTAGGTGCATCGCACATTGGTACCGGGATTACGGATGATGGGGAGCAGGTAGCCGCTGCGGTTCTCGGGGTATTTGTCGAGTATCTGCTGCATCTCTTTTGTCCATCCGATGATGAGTTGCTGGCCTGTCTTGCGCCGACGATAGGTGACGTAGCCGTTTTTGAGGTCCGTCTTTTTTAGGAAAGCCATATCGATGAAACTCATTCCCCTGAGATAAAAGCTCATTAGGAACATATCGCGTGCGTAATCGAGTGTTGAGGTCAAAGACAAGTCCAAAGCCTTGATCTTCCGGATGACGGTCAGGGGCAATGCGCGTTTCACGGTTTTATCCACTCCGGTGTAGACATGGCGGAAGGGATTGCGGTTCTCGATGATGTCGTCCTCGACCGCACGGTTATAGACGGCCCGCAGGATGCGGGTATAGAAGGAGATGGTGTTGGGCGTGACACCCCGGCTTTTAAGCCATGCCTCATAGCTTTCCATGGTTTCGGAGGTGATGCGGTCGAGCATTATGTCTTCCTGCTGTCTGAATTTCTTGAAGCTGTTGAGCGTGGATCTATAGGTCTCGGAAGTGCGCGTCTTGCCGTTCTGTTTCAGTTTGGCGATAGTGCTCTCCATGAAGTTGAAGAGGGAGTATTCTTGCGCATAACGGTTGAATTCGTCGATCACGTCGTCGGCGGTGTAAGCCAGGCCGTCGGCATCGAGCCGTCGGCCGATCTTCAGGAGACGCTCAACATCCCAGCGGATGCGTTCGCGAATCGATAGGATGAGTTGTTGGCGCTCGCTTTTCCGCGTGGCGGCAACCATTGAGCGGCCTTCGTCCCATTCTGCGGGAAGGACTTTATAGACGGTTGGGAGCTGACGCACTTTCCTTTCGTGGATTATCTGATAATAGATGGTGCCTTCGTGTTCGTTGAGCGTGGAGGGACGGAATTTTACTTTTACCGATGCCATATTTTTATAAGTAGCTAAGAAAAATTAATCGATATAAGTAACTAAAGAAATCTTGAACGCTAAAGCTCGTTCTTTTTGGCCGCTTTTGGCTTGTTGTTCAGTCGAATATATTTATATTCTCCTTCACTCCGCACCAAAATCGCCTCAAAAATAACTTCGCTTTATCTGTTCATTAATTATTCTTAGCTACTTATTTTTAGAATCGGTAAAAATACTACGCGCCTGCTAATCGCCAACCTTATGCATTATACATAATCAGGGCGCGACCGGAAGCGGTCGCGCCCTGTGTAGGTCGCGGGGAGTGGGAGGGGGGAGTGGTCGGGATCAGAACACCGGCATATGCCAGATGAATCCGACGGCGAGCTGGTTGGTGGAGTAGTCCTGACTGCCGTAGGCTTTCGCTTTGGCGGTGTATTTGTAGTCACGGCCTACGTAGGCGGCGAAGAAGTGGAGGTTGCGGTCTTTGAAGGGGTAGTATTCGATACCACCGATGTAGCCGAGGGCCGTGCGGTATTTGCCCTTCTCGATGGTGCGGGCGGCCTCTCCGGGGGCCACAGCCTCGGTGTGGGTCTTGTAGACGCCTTCGTTCTCATACATCACTTTGGCGAAGACATTCCATGCCGGGTGGAAGCGATAGTTCAGATGCAGGATGAACGACATGATGTCGGTCTTCGAGGCTTTGTAGCCGGTGCCGTCCTCGCTGTTCCAGCCCTGGGGCTGCAGGATGTCGGTGATGATGCCTTTGCGGTCTACTCCTTCGATCGAATACATCCAGTCGAAATAGGCGCCGAACTTTTCGGTGAAGTTGAATTCGTTGCCGAGTGCGAAATACCACATGTGCTCCCCCTTTGTCTCGTTCATGAACGAGGCTGACCAGCGGGTTTTATAGAAATTATTGAAATTACCGTTCCAGTTGAGGGTATAGACCATCGGAATTTTCGCTTTCTGATAATTTCCGTACATTTCTCGGGAGGAGTCGTTGTAGGCATTGAGCACCTGGAACTGAAGCTGCTGGTCGGGCGTGAAGTTATATGCCACGTTCACTCCGCTCATGAAGTTGCTCATATAATCCACCATGTCGGAATACTGATAGATCTCGATAGGGTTGAGGTCGAACTCGATACCGCCGTAAGAGGCGCACTGCTTTCCGAGGAAGAACGACCATTTCTTCAGGTGTATGCCTATTCCTGCCACGTCGATACTGTTGAGCAGGTTGTCGCGATAGCCGTTGGGGCTGTCGCCTTTGTTGAGGCGCTGGCGATAGCGATAGCTCAGCCAGCTGTTGATATTGCCTTTCGCTTCGACGCGGAGTTGCTTCATTCGGAATTTTGCCTCGTCGAAATGGGATCCGGTCCAGTCAAGGTCCAGCGCTCCGTGCATGTCGAGAAACAGATTGAACTTGTCGGTCTTTTTCTCTATTTTAGCTATGCTCTCTATAAGGCCTTCCTCGTCGGAGGTGCGGTAGTCGTTGGTGCGACTCGACTGCGCCGAAGCGCCGGAGACGCCCAGAAGCAACACTCCGGCAGCAATTATATATCTTTTCATGGCATGTTTCCTTTAAATCAATACTCCTCGAAATATTTCTGAATCTGCTGCCAGTCGTTGGTTCTGGTAAGGGCGAGCATCAGCAGAACGCGGGCTTTCTGGGGGTTGAGCTCCCAAGAAGCAACAAACTGATATTTGGCATCATCCACCTCATCGTAGAGGGTGGTCGGGCCGGTAGGAACGCGGCTGGAACGAACCACGATGATTCCGAGCTTGCGGGCTTCGAGAAGTTTCGGGAACACATTTTTATGATAGTTGCCATTGCCGAGGCCTGCGTGAACCACGCCCTGA
>URNY01000204.1 GCA_900549375.1 uncultured Bacteroidales bacterium
AGAGGCAACTCCTTGAGCTCCGCGATGATGGCGCGTTTCTTCTCAAGATTGGCGTTCTCCTCCTCGCGGCGGGCGTTGTTCAGCTTCTTGCGCTCGTCGAAGAAATAATTGCAGGCGGTCTGGAAACGATTCCAGATACTGTCGCTCACCTTGCGGGGAACGCTGCCTATCGTCTTCCATTCGGCCTGAAGCTTCACAATCTCATTGGCTGCTTTCCTCACGTCGGCACTATCCTTGAGAGCCTCGGCGCGCTCGCAGAGCGCCGTCTTCTTTGCCAGATTCGTGTTATATTCCTCTTTCGTCTTCTGGAAATACTCGGTCTTGCCGGCGAAAAAGGCGTCGCAGGCCTTGCGGAAACGGTTGTAGAGCGCCGTGTTCGCTTTCTTCGATGCGAATCCGTATTCTTTCCAGCGTTTCTGCATGTCCATCACCTTGTCGGTGGCGGCAGCCCACGAATTAAAGCTGTTGAGCGTGCTCAGGTCTATGGCCTCTATCTCCTCGCAAAGCTTGGTCTTGGCCTCTTCATTGGCCTGCTCGCCGGCCTTGCGCTGTTCGAAATATTCCTGATGGCGCTTGTTGATCACAGTCGAGGCCTCCTTGAACTGCTCCCAGATCTCCTCGCGCAGCTCCTTGGCTACAGGGCCGATGTTGCGCCATTCGTCGTGCAGTCCCTGAAGGGCACGGAAAGCGGCCACCGGATCGCTCTGCGATTCCAGTTTGCGGGCCTCCTCCACAAGCGACTTCTTGGCCTCCAGATTCTTCTTGAAATCGAGGTCGCGAAGCTCTTTGTTCATCTTCAGATGGTCGTAGAACTGCTCCACTACCGTCTGGAAAGTCTTCCATATCTCGGTCTCGGCCGTGGCCGGTATCTCCCTTATACCCTTGAAGTCCTGCTGAAGCTGCTGGAACTCAGGGAATTTCATATTGATATTGTCAATATCGTCGGCTATGGCGCGCATGCGCTCGAGAATCTCGCGCTTCTTTGCAAGGTTCTCTTCGCGGCGCTTCTCCTCGGCCTCGAGATACGCGGCGCGTTTCTCCTTAAATTCGGCGTAAAGCTGTTTGAAGGCGGTCTCCTCCTCATCGGGCACCGATGAGAAATCGCGCGGATCGTTGCCGGCCTCCACGAAAGCGTTCACCTCCTCCATGGTCTCGCGGCTGCGTATGTTGAAAAACGCCTGCTTGATTGCCGTCACCTCTTTGTGAGCCTCCATGTTGCCCGTCGCGAGTATCTCGCGCATGGCCTCGTTGAGCTCTGCTTTTGTCTTGTTGTGGAAATTCACCGGTGCTTCGCCCTCTATGCGGTCGGTGGCTTCAGATAAATCATTGGCGGGAGATGTCTCCTCGACGCATGCCTCAGCGGCCGCGGAGGTTGTGGCGTTCAGCGGCTCCTCAGGGAGGGCCGTCTTTTCAAGCTCGTTCATATCGTTGATGTTAGAAATATCGTCAAATTTAGTTATTATCGCCGAAACTACAAAAATTTAATGTCAATTTCAGTTTTTCCGACTCATTTTCCGACTCATTTCTCCACTTTCATCGAAAGAATGCGGATATCCTGTTTAGGCCGGTCGGCCTGACCCGTCTCGGCATTCTGGATCTTCTCCACGGTATCCATACCCTCGATCACCTCGCCGAATACGGTATACTGCCCGTCGAGATGCGGAGTGCCTCCTATCGTGCGGTAATCCTCGGCGATATTCTCGGGCAGAGGCTCGGACTTCACTGCCTCCTCCGTCTCATTTATCATCTCCTGACGCAAAGCCTCCAGCGCCGTCTCGTCGCCGGCTTTCCGCAACTCCTCTATCTTAGCCTCGTTCTTACGGCAGAGATCGATGAAATATTGCTGGCGCTTCTCCATCACCTGCTGATAGGCCATACCTTTGAGATGATGCTCGTCAAACTTCCGGCCGGTCACTATATAGAACTGTGAGCCGGAACTGCGCCGCTCGGGATTCACGTTGTCTCCGGTGCGCGCCGCCGCCAGTGCGCCGTATTTGTGATAATGTTTCGGATAAAGTATCTCGGCCTCGAGCGTATACGAAGGATCGCCGGCGCCGAGCATCGCCGTCGAATCGGCGTTGACCGATGTCGGGTCGCCCGTCTGCACCATAAAATCCTTTATCACGCGATGAAAGAGCACTCCGTTATAGAAACCCTCCTTCACGAGTTTCAGGAAATTGTCGCGGTGAATCGGCGTATCGTCATAGAGTTTCACCTTTATATCGCCCATCGTGGTCTTGATATCCACCACCGGACCTGCGGGAACATCTCCCGCCGCTCTTGCCGTCGTAATTGCCATTGCCAATAAGAATAATAAGAATGTTATTTTTTTCATAATTTACAAATTTGAAGTTGTTTACTTTCTTCTAACAAACTTCTGTCCAAATGAGTTTTTGAGACCGTTGCCCGCAAAATTACAAAAAAAATTATAAATTTGCATCCACAAAATCAAACGCTGTATACGGCGCTGTAGGGACGCATCTCTGATGCGTCCGCCTCAATATAACCGAAACAGATAATCTATTTATATGAGTTCCGAAAAGAAAAGCCCCGAAGAAGAGGGCATGTCATTATATGAATATATCGTGGATAATGCCGAAAACCCGGAGCTTGATCTGCGCCCGATAATCGAGAACCTCCGGGAAGTCGACCTCACTGGTCAGTTCCTATGCAGCACGGCCCGCTATCTGGCGGCCGTCGACCGCGAGCGTTTCTCCCAATGGATCGCTCCCCTCGTGGAGGGAGCCATCGAGAAAGACCGCGACCGCCGCTATATAGGCTCCCTGCTCGAAGCCCTCTGGGGCGAGGATTATGCCGGCCGCGTCGACGAGCTGAATGCAACCGACGATAATTTCCGTCGGATCTACAAACGCATTTACCCCGCGAGCGCACTATGAATAATTTCGTGATTGTCATCGGCCGCCAGTACGGTGCCGGAGGCCGCCGTCTCGGCAAACGCCTCGCCGAGCGCCTCTGCGTGCCTTACTACGACAAGGAGTTGCTCTCCGAAGCCGCCGATTCCCTCGGATTCGCCAAAGAGATCTTCAGCCGCGCCGATGAGAAAAAGCCTTCGATGCTCCGCTCTTTCCTCTCCTTCAGCTATGGCGCGACATCCGAACAAGACCCCCTCGGCACTCTCAGCGACGAACGTATCTATGAGCTTCAGAGCCGGGTGATACGCAAGATCTGCGAAAAAGGACCCTGCGTAATAGTGGGACGCACTGCCGACTATGTGATGCGCGACCATCCGGGCCTTCTTTCTGTTTTCGTCCATGCGCCGGTCGACACCCGCGCC
>URNY01000205.1 GCA_900549375.1 uncultured Bacteroidales bacterium
GACCTTTGAACCCGGATGCCGCAACAACTGGCATATCCACAAGGCGCAGAAAGGGGGCGGCCAGATGCTTGTGGGCGTTGCCGGCCGCGGTTGGTATCAGGAAGAGGGAAAACCGGCTGTCGAGATTCTTCCGGGAACCGTTATCCACATACCCGCCAACACAAAGCACTGGCATGGGGCCGCGAATGATTCTTGGTTCGCCCATCTCGCCTTTGAGGTTCCCGGCGAGAAAACCGAAAACGTATGGCTCGAACCGGTCAGCGATGAGGAATACAGCAAACTGAAGTAACGTTAGTCGAGAGTCTGGTCGCCGCCGCCGTTCACGAATATTACCTGCCCGCTTATCCATGCCGAGGCTGGCGAAGCAAAAAAGAGCACGGCCTGCGCTATGTCGGAAACCTCCCCGAGGCGGTTTATCGGCGTATGTCTCAACATCTTTTCCTGAAGTTCGGGCGTCAGAATGGATTCCAGCGCCGCAGTCCTTGTGGCGCCGGGTCCGACATTGTTGACCCTAACTCCATAGGGACCGAAATCATAGGCGAGATTGGCCGCAAGATGATTGAGCGCAGCCTTCGACGATGAATAGACACACATGTTGGCCTCTTTGTCGATCGAACTCATCGACGTTATGTTGACAATGCTGCCGTAGCCGGATTTCTCCATTTCCGGCACTGCCAGCTGACAAAGACGCAACGGGGCGAAAACATTGATCCGATAGATCCGCTCCACATAGCTCATATCTATCTTGAACGGATTCTCGCGTCCGCCTCCGCCAAGGCCGGCATTGTTAACAAGGATATTTACCGTGCCATATGTCTTGACGGCTGTATCTACAAGATTTGCCAGATCGGCATCTTCAAGCACATTGCATACAACCGGCGTGGCGTGCCCTCCCGCGGAATTAATGCCGTCGGCCACGGATTGCGCCTTGTCAGCATTAATATCGCTTACGATCACCGATGCTCCGGCAGCCGCGAGCAACTCGCAGCAGCCCTTGCCTATGCCGTCGCCACCGCCGGTGACGACCGCAACTTTTCCCGTAAGGTCGAATAGAGAATTGATATCCATTGTCAAAGCAATTTATCTTTACTCTAACCAACAGATATCCAATCTGATTTGTTCGTAGCCTCAGACTCTGTCCCTTATGCGCCGGCGACAGTCCAGGCCAGATATCCCACATAAACGGAAAGGAGCGCGGCGCCTTCCCAGCGTGCGATGGTCCTCACTTTGTAGAGATGGCCGAAAAGCCAGAAAAGCGCACATCCCCCGACGAGCACAAGCAGGTCGACATTCCCCACTGTTCCGAAAGGCAACTGACGCACTGTAGCCGAGCACCCGAGCACAAGAAAAATATTGAAGATGTTGCTTCCGATAACATTTCCCAACGCTATGCCTGTTCGCCCCTTGAGAGCGGCCGTTATGGAAGTGGCGAGTTCCGGAAACGACGTTCCCGCAGCCACGATGGTAAGGCCGATCACGGCATCGCTCACCCCCATTGCCGAAGCAATGCCCGAGGCGCCGTCTACAAAACGATCGCCGCCATAGATCAACGCCGCAAGTCCGCCAACGACCCAGACCGATGATTTCCACAGAGGCATCATCTTGCGCGTTTTGCCTTCACTTGCCGCCGGGTCCGACGGATCCGCTTTCTTGGCCGAAGCAAACGTATGATGCATGAAAACCATGAAGAAAAGAAGCAATATCACTCCGTCCACTCGCGTCAGCACGTTTGTCAGGGCGCCGTCGAGCAATGTTGCGTTGCCCATAACAAGAAGCACGAGCGCCGACAGAATCACAAGCGGTATGTCGGTAGTCATGATACCCTTCGCTATCCTTATGGGCCTCACGAGGGCCGTAATGCCTATGATGGCGCAGACATTGAATATATTGCTGCCCACCACATTGCCGATAGCGATTCCCGCGTTGCCGCGTGCCGCCGACATCACGCTGATCACGAGTTCCGGGGCTGATGTGCCGAATGCCACAATCGTAAGCCCCACAACGAGGTCCGACATGCCCCATCGTTTGGCAAGCGCCGACGCACCATCGGTAAGGGCGTTAGCCCCTACAAGAATGAGCACGAGGCCCAATATCAGAAATACTATATCTAAAAACATCGGTTGAAATTTTAGTTCGGCGGCGTGTCAGAACACGTCCTATTTAGAACCAACGTATTTTCTTCAAAATTACGTATAGCAACAGCGACAGAATCATCGAGCCGGCGATAATCAGCCAGAAAACCCACGGATGATTTCCATAGGTGATATCCACATTCATGCCGTAGAAACTCGCCACGAGCGTCGGCACCATCAGCACAATCGACACAGCCGTCATCTTCTTCATTATGGCGTTTACATTATTCGAGATAATCGAAGAAAACGAATCCATCGTGCTCTCCAGAATATCTGAATAAATCGCCACCGTGTTGTCGGCCTGCCGCGACTCGATCTCGACATCCTCAAGCAGGTCCGTGTCGAATCCGTTGCCATAGACACGGCGGAGACGGCCGATAAGAGTCTCGTTGCCCCGGATCGAAGTGTTGAAGAACACGAGCGTACGCTGAAGTCGCATCAGGCTCCGCAGATCTTCGTTACGCACGCTTTTCTGAAGTTCCCTGTCGGCTTTCATCACCGCATTGTTCACATCCTTGAGATATTTCAGATACCAATATGCCGACGAATAAAGAATCCTCAGTATGAAATCGGATTCCGTATGCACGCTGATTCCACGGCAACGTGTATGATCCACAAAATCCGGCACCAGTTCCGTAAAGCGATAACACAGCGTCACAACCACCTCATTGTTGGTGATGATGCCGATAGGGACAGTGCCGAAAGGCATCTCGGCATTCTCCAGACGCAACGGAATGCGCAGAATCGTAAGCCTCCACTCTCCCTCATGCTCGATGCGGGGACGCTCATCGATATCGGAAATACTCTCCAGAAACGAAGGGGGAACATGCAGATCGTCGAGAAGAAAACCGACATCTTCCCGGTCGGGGCATTCCACATTTACCCAGCAATATGGCTCCCAGCTGTCTTTCTCTACAAAACCGTTGTCGCTACACAGAAATTTCCTCATATCAGGCGATATGCGAACCTTATGTTTTCAATGTCCGCATCCGTTAATAAAACATAACGTCGGCTCTCTTTGTTTTTGGCAGGCCGACAAGAGATACAGGAGAGTGAGTTATTTTATGGACAGGAGAACAGGAGATTTTTCTCTACTGTCTAATTGTTCTACTGTTCTACTGTCTAAAAATTTTCTCTACT
>URNY01000206.1 GCA_900549375.1 uncultured Bacteroidales bacterium
CATGGTTCGCCGCCCGCATCTCTCCCGCCGAAACCATGCGCTACGAATAGGGCACCTGACTTTTTTGACAGGAGAACAGGAGAACAGGAGTACTATAAGGAATTGTCTGCCGCCGATTGTTATATAAGCGTGTCATTATGTTATGGCACGCTTTTTGATTATTTAAAGGATGAAGCTGTGAGCTTCATGAAAACTTGCAAACCCAAAATACAAGATAGAAATGGCAACAGGTAAAATCGGGGTTACAACCGAAAACATCTTCCCCGTTATCAAAAAATTTCTTTACAGCGACCATGAGATTTTTCTGCGCGAGCTCGTTTCCAACGCCATCGACGCTACCCAGAAACTGAAAACCCTCTCCTCTTTCGGAGAATTCAAGGGTGAGCTCGGCGAGATGAATGTGAAAGTGACCGTCGACAAAGAAGCCGGCACACTCACCGTTTCCGATCATGGAATCGGCATGGATGCCGATGACATCGAGAAATATATCAACCAGATTGCATTCTCCGGCGCCGAGGAATTCCTTGAGAAATACAAGGACACGGCAAATTCCATCATCGGTCATTTCGGCCTCGGTTTCTACTCGGCATTCATGGTGTCGTCGAAAGTCGTAATCCGCTCCCTTTCCTACAAAGAGGGTGCGAAAGCCGTGGAATGGACTTGCGACGGCAGTCCCGAATATGAGATGAAGGAGACCGACAAAGAGACGCGCGGAACCGACGTGATTCTTTATATCGACGATGACAACAAAGAATTCCTCGAGCAACAGCGCATCGACACTCTTCTCCGCAAATATTGCCGGTTCCTTCCCGTCCCCGTTATCAGCGGCAAGGAGAAGGAATGGAAAGACGGCAAATATGTCGACACCGACCGCGATCTGGTGATCAATGCCACCGAACCTCTCTGGACCAAGAAACCTTCCGACCTCACCGACGAAGATTATCTCCGGTTCTATCATGAACTGCGTCCCGGCGAGGAGGACCCGATGTTCTGGATTCATCTGAATGTGGACTATCCTTTCACGCTCACAGGTATCCTCTATTTCCCGAAGATAAAGAATAACATCGACATCCAGCGCAACCGCATCCAGCTCTACTGCAATCAGGTTTACGTGACGGATCAGGTAGAGGGCGTGGTTCCCGAATTCATGATGCTCATGCAAGGCGTGATCGACTCGCCGGATATCCCCCTGAACGTGAGCCGAAGCTACCTGCAGGCTGACCAGCAGGTGAAGAAGATTTCTTCCTACATCTCCAAGAAGGTAGCCGAGAAACTCGACCGCATGTTCAAAGACGACAGAAAGGAGTTTGAGAAGAAATGGGACGACATAGAGGTTTTCATCAAATACGGCATGCTCACTGACGAGAAGTTCTACGATGCCGCCAGGAAATTCTTCCTCCTCAAGGATGTCAACGGCAATTACTATACGCTCGAGGAATACCGCAAGCTCATCGAGTCGACACAGACCGACAAGGAGGGAAATCTGATCTGTCTTTATGCCTCCGACCGCAACGCGCAATATTCCTACATCCGCGATGCCGAGGAGAAGGGCTATAACATTCTACTACTCGACGGACAGCTCGACCAGCATATCGTCGGCCTGCTCGAAAGCAAGCTCGACAAGACACGTTTCGTGCGCGTCGACTCGGATACCACCGAAAGACTCATCTCTAAGAGCGATGAAAAAAAGGCCGACCTCACGCCGCTTCAGGCCGATATGCTCACTGCCATTTTCCGCACGCAGATGCCGGAGATGAAAGACGCCAACTTCATCGTGGAATATAACGCCCTTTCGGAGAAAGACGCGCCGGCGGTTATCACCCGCAACGAGATGATGAGGCGTATGAAGGATATGGCGGCAATGCAGCCCGGAATGAATTTCTATGGCGACATGCCCGATATGTATTCTTTCGTAGTCAACACGGAGCATCCCGCCGTCAAGGCCATTCTCAACGGAGCGGAGAATTCCGTGCAGTCCGTTGTGAAACCGATGCGCGAAGAGATCGAGAGCGGCAATAAAGGCATAGCCGACCTCCGCAAGAAACTCGACGAGAAAGATGCCGACAAGGAAGCTCTCAATAAGGAGATCTCCGAACTCGAATCGAAAGTCACCAAAGAGCGGGAAAGAGAGGAGGGCGTCCTTCGTGAATACGCCGCCGGCGTTCCCAACGTGAAACAGATAATCGACCTTGCTCTCCTTCAGAGCGGACTTCTCAAAGGCGAGGCTCTGTCGGAATTCATCCGCCGTTCCGCCGCACTTCTCTGATTACTTATTATCTCCGCAAAAAAAGAGCGGGATGCCCGGCCGGGCATCCCGCTCTTTTTTTGATTAGGCTCTATTATTCATTCCATGTGCAGGACACGAACTCGAACTGAGCCTTGCCTGTAACATTATAGATGATTGTGTGCTCTTTTGTCGAGCCATCATAGATTGAGAAATGAATCGTCACCGTTACTTCAACACCGGGAACCGCGTTGATCTTCGGATAGAGCATCGCGAGTGCACCGGGGCACACCTCATCTTCGAAGCGTTTCTTCTCGAGGGCCACGATCTGCTCGTCGCTCATTCCGGCGTAAGCCGTCGGGTTCTGTGTCACGGCCGCGCTCGGACGAAGGTCGATATTGCCCTGGTAGGCGGAGGTTCCGCAATAATACTCATTGTTTCCGTAACTCGAGATGAACGAAGCACCGTCGGGCACATTGGCTTTCACCCAGTCGACGCAGGTCTGGAAGAAGAGTGTGCTTGCGGGTTGGTTCATGCCTGCGGGCAGAGTGAGAACAATGGAGGGATCCATCTTCCAGCCATCGGGTTTATAGACGAACTGCTGTGTCTCTGTGATCACACCGCCGTTGGATACGGAGTTCTCCCATTTGCCTCCGGTGAATGTATACTGCTCGCAGCGAAGCACTGTCGAGCCGCCCGTAAAGCAGCGGTAAACCACATATTTCACGGCGTCATCCGTTCCGTAGGGGAACTTACGGTTCATGTAAAGCGGAATGTAACGCTCTGCCTGATCGAGTTCGAGGTTCCCATAGCTCGATCCCATCTCGACATAGTCGGAGGGCTGGAGCACCGTCACGTCGGAAGGCTGCGACCATTTTGTGCCGTTGAAGTAATATACGGCATAGGTGTTCACCGAAGCGATGGTGGCCACGCGGCTCGGACCGCGGCGACGGTTCTTGGCCGCGCCGGCCTTGACATCGGTTACGAGCACATTA
>URNY01000207.1 GCA_900549375.1 uncultured Bacteroidales bacterium
ACGGCGACTTATACCAGAGCCTCGTTCCTTTTCTCGCCGCCGGTTCATGTCCGAGACGAGACAAGAAGGCGGCTAAAGGGATTGATTTAATCTCTTTGAGCATATCGAAAATATGTATTGGGGATTTGGTTCAGGTTCAGCTTACATATATACACCCCACACTGAACCGGACTTAAATCAGTAATAAAAATCGGGGTTGTATGAGTATGTGCCGTTTTCCCGGACTACCATCCGTTTGTTCATCAGAAATGATTTCAGTTTCGTCACTTTGCCGTCACCGTATGGAAACCCGCAGGCGGCATAGGCTCTCTTGATGCTGTCCTCGCAGTTCTGACAGCCCTTTATCGCGCCGTTGGCAAAAGCCTTTTCAAGAGCCTGACGGTGCTGTTCGGGTGTAAGCTCCGAGTATGAGAAGGTCTGAACCTTTGTTTTCCCGACAAAGGTGTAGTCGGCGGCAATCTCCGGCAGTCCGGCTTCGTTGACGATGAAAGCAAACGGAGGGAAGTCCATTGAGCGGATGCAGGATGCCGACACCTCGGTTACTTCACTGTCCGTAGTGCTTTTGCAGACTTGCAACACGGTCTCCGCCTTGTTGTTGAGTTCGGTGCCGACATGACCGCGTACATTGTCATCGCTCTTGTTCAGATGCAGGACGGTATGGATGTGTATCTGATACTTGTCCGTCCACTCCATCAGTTTGCCGATAAGCCTTGACGATTCAATGGCGTTGTTGATGTCGAACATCAGGTCGCGTACTCCGTCTATTATGACCAGGCCGACATTGGGTGTGTTTGCAATAGCATTGTCGATAAGTTCAAGGCGAAGGTCGGGCGTAATGGCGCGGAGCTGGGCGAAGATCAGATTTTCGGGATGCCTGTCAACCGGAAGTCCCGCGAGGCGCAACGCACGTTTCATAACCCGCTGGCAGTGGTGCGGACTCTGCTCGGTGTCGAAGTAGAGAATAGTGCGCTTGTCATCGGGAAACTCGGCGATGTAACGCAACACCTCTCCGTTGGTCAACGCCGCCGCGAGAATGGCACTCACATTGAATGTCTTTTTACTTTTCGCCTTCCCGGTCGATGCCGAGAAGTTGCCGAGTGTGCCGATTGCGGAACCATTGCAAAAGAGAACTTCCGGGCTTCTGACAATCTCGTCCGTCACTCTGAGCTGATATGACTGCCAGAGCCGATCCAATTCCTGCGCATCCATCATTGTCTCGCCTTTTCAAGTATCAGACGCTCCACATCGCTCTGACGGTAGCACACCTTCTTCCCGACTTTTACCGGGATGAGGATATTGTTGCGGTTCCAATTCCAGAGGGTGGTATGGCACACGCCGAATTTCTCCATCACCTCCTTCTTGGTGAGCAGGACCTCCTGTGCCGCGCTGACCATAGCCGGAAGCAGCTCCGTCTTTGCGGCTTCGATTGTCTGTCTTACCAGCTCAACGAGGTCTTCAAGTTTGACATTGAGCGTAACGCCGGTCACGCCACTGTTGATTAACTCTAATAGATTTGTCATAGGCAAATGCTATGTCGCCGGATTGTTAAGAGCTGAACGATTTTGGCGACGTTAGAAACCGTTTAGCCGCCGTTCCGTCCGAAACGGCGATGCAAAGATAATAGACAAACGCCCGCTTTGCAATAGCTAAAACGCATTGTATCAGCCAAATAAATTCGTTTAATTTCGTTGACGCAATTAAACGAATAAAACGAACTGAATAGAGAAAAATCAAAGTGGATATAAACGGAAAAAGCCACCCGGCCGCAAGCGGTCAGATGGCTTCAGTACGATAAAATTTCGGCGTTATGCCGCCTCAAAATGATTTCTGATATTGTCGAGATTCTTTTTATCCTGCCCCATATCAATCATGCGCTTGCCTCCCATCATCGGAGTGGTGAGCTGCTGATGGGCTTTCTGTACTCCGCGTAGTCCGACAAACTTGTGTTCGGGATAATGTTCCGACAGGGCATCGTGGAATGTAGAGATGTCGCAACTGCGTATGTGCGAATCCTCGTGAAGATAGATATACAGCATTGCGAGGTCATTGCCGCTTGACCGGAGTTTCAGGAACTCCGTTATTTTGCCCTTGATGCGGTCAGTATTGTCGGGTATGAGGTTGTCGAGTGTTTCACGGACTTTCTTCCTGCCGCGTTTCCTCGGTTCTTTCTTTTCATCGGTCATTTCAGCATCGGAGCTGTCCGCTGTGACTACCGATTCTTCCTCGTCAAACTCGACGATTGCCGAATCGGTAACAGGCACGACACTACCCATCGACTTCTGAATCTTACGGAAATTATCCCAATCTTGTCGAGTACGGTGTTCATTCTGGATACTTCTACGAATGATGAAATAAATCATGGTGCGAGCCATAAGACGATTGAAGAACCCGGATTCTTTATCCTGTATGATTTCTTCATTATAAGAAACCATCAGCTCCCAACTGTTGCCGAAGTACAGCCATGCAAGCATTGCCGGAGCAATTGTATCCGGATTTTCTGACTGAAAATCTCTAAGTATCGTTCTGCCTATGTCAGCATCCTCCAATAACTTCTCAAGATCGTCAAATCCTTCATCCCTATTGTCTGCCATACGAGATTTTACGGCATTGGCATAAGCGGGGGCGATAGATTGGGCATACAGAAAAATCTGTTGAAAACCTGAACGGTCGCGCTTGCTCACTTCCTCGGCAAAAGCGCAGTATTCCTCGCGGTGGGTATCAAGCCATTCCTTTATAAGCGACTTGAATTGTTCGTGCGTTATTGTACGGGGTTCTATTTTCATTAATTATGTGATGTAAACGGCGGGACTTAATTACCCCGCAATTTACAAAACCCTCAATTCGATTGAATGGTTCATTTGCCGATATTTATTAAAAAATGTGAAAAGATTTATTTTTCGTTCATTCAGTTGCGTCAACCACGTTTCAGCACCGTTCAAATGGGTGTGCCATAGGTAACTTTATAGGGAACTCGGCAAAAATTGAGTGAAAGAAAAATCGCTAAGTAGTTGAAATTTAACTACTTAGCGATTTTGAAAGTGGTGCCACCAGGAATCGAACCGGGGACACAAGGATTTTCAGTCCTTTGCT
>URNY01000208.1 GCA_900549375.1 uncultured Bacteroidales bacterium
TACTTATCAGAAAGTTGGACTCACTGCTTTATGGTTTAGCGGACAGTAATAATTTTATTTTGAATGGCACTGATGAAACGTAAACTTTAAAATCCTTTATAGCTCCAGGCGCTCCGCTTTCCATTCTGGGAAGATATTGGATGGCTTTGAGAGTTTGCTCGGAACCGAGATCTATAACCACCGAATGTGGGAATGGAGTTTTCCTCACTGTGCTCCAGTAGGTTGATTCCTGCAGGTCGAAAATCTTGTCGGCTGACCTGTTCACTCCTTCAACATCTTCGCTGTCGGCATAATCCACAATCCAGGGTTCGCGTGAAATGCGTTCGCCATCTGTGTTGACCAGATAAAGTTCGGCAATCGCCGCCTTATCTTTTCCGTCATGGGAGTTTTCGGCTACGATGCAGACATAGCGGCCTTTTGCCGGAGCGTTGAATTCCACTTCTTTCCATCCGTTACCTGCGGGGAAAGAGGCGGAAAGCACAGGAACTTCACCCGATAGGTTCAAGCTTTCACCCGCCTTGCGGTGAGTGAGCGGTTTTTTTACCTGAAGCTTATCGAGCTCGGGAGCGTCGCTTCCGAAACTTGCGGCATCTTTGGGACCGACAACATCAAAAACGATAATTTCATTTTCTCCCTTTTTAAGCCACGCACCCGGAACATATAGAGTCTGCTGAGGTCCTATTTCCCAGATGCGGCCGATCCCGTGTCCGTTTACGTAGACGAGGCCCTTTCCCCAAGTCTCGAAATTGAGGAAAGTATCAGCGGGTTTGCCTACTTTGAACGTCCCTTTGTAAACTCCAACGGGAAGACGTCCGGATTCATTTTTCGAAGCGGAGGCAATAGGCTGGAATGCCATCTGAGTATATGTGTCGTATTCATCCTCTATATTGAATACTTTCCAGTTTTTGAGTTCGCAGGTGAACGGGTATCCGTCGCGATCCTCGGTAACTGTCACTTTTTCCGTGATTCCCTTGAAATCTTTGATGGCGCGTCCGAAATTAATGCGGCCCATTGCCTCTACAAGTATGTCGAGAACGGCTCCTTTCCTGCATTCGGGAAGAGCAAGCTGCTTCTCACCGTTCCTTCGGTCGATTTTACCGATGTATTTCCCATCGACGAATATCTGAGCATAGTCGTGGGCATCCTTAACTGTCAGAACACTCCCCTTTGTGAGAGCGGGGAGAGATGTACGATAGAGGATACTCCCGAATCCCTGGTCGTATTCCTCCATAGTCTTAATTTCGATATCTGATTTCGGATTTCCAAGATTATCGAATAGGGGAGCGTATTCAGTGAATGCGAACGGGCGGATCTTGGCGGTCTTGATGGGCGCCGGTACCGGAGCCTGCTTGCCGTCGGAATATTTTGCAAGCGCTTTTCTCAGTTCCCAGTATTTAGGAGTAGGAGCGCCCTGCTCGTTGATAGGGGCATCATAGTCATAGGATGTGACATCGGGAGCGAAACCGGGTGAGTTGGCACCTGCCCAATGGCTCCAGTTTGTGCCTCCGTGAGTCATATAGAGGCTGAAGGAAATACCCTTGTCGAGCATCTCTTCGATACCCGCTATCATATCAGCGGCAGGTCTTGTCTCATGGTTTGCACCCCATTTGTCGAACCATCCGCTCCAGAATTCCGAACACATCAGCGGACTTTCAGGACGCAACTCCTTAAGACGGCGGAATTGATCGTCGATATTCGCTCCGGTTCCGAAATTCATTGTCCAGATAAGGTCGTCAAGTCCGTTTTTCTCAAAATTAGATGCCCAGTCGCATTGGAAAAGCGTGACTTTATCGCCGAAATTGCGGCGTAACATGTCGCGTATGTTTGCCACATAAGGCTTGTCTTCGCCATAGGAGCCATATTCATTTTCAACCTGAACCATTATGATGGGACCGCCGTTGGCTATGGTGAGGTCGGAAACCTGTTGGGCAACCGCTTTCTGAAACTTATCTACTCTTTCGAGGAAATATGGATCGTTTTCTCTCAGGCGGATATCCTTTTTCTTCAACAGCCACCAGGGAAGACCTCCCATTTCCCATTCGGCGCACACATAAGGGCCGGGGCGAAGGATAACCTTCATGCCGTTTTTGTCGCAGAGCTTGATAAACTCGCGTAAATCATTCTGTCCCGTGAAATCGAATTGATCCTCTTTCGGCTCATGTGAGTTCCAGAAAGTATAAAGACAGATTGTGTTCATGCCGAGAGCCTTGCTCATCTTGATGCGGTGTTCCCAATATTCTTTAGGAATGCGGGGATAATGCAACTCGGCCGCCCTCACCACAAAGGGCTCGCCATCGAGAAGGAAAGTTCCTTTGCCCGCTGTGAAACTGTGTTTGGTAACTTCTTTCGATCCTGTATCGGTTGCCGCCGATATGTAGGCCGGCGCAACCAACAGCATTGAAAGAGCAATCAGAAAATTTTTCATGATTTTATAGATTCGAATTTATATTATTTTCCACGTACAAAATTAATCCAATTATTCAATTGGCATGAATTGAAAATTATCAAAAACCGAGCCTAATCGTTCAAAATCATCCTTTGTTGATATGCAATCGGAAACTGAGACTCATTTTATCAAATAATATGTTGTAAAACATATAAATTTTGGTTTCATTGAGAATAATAAGTGTTAAATTTACACCCATTAATTTCGAGCAAATAAAATTCTATAGAATCTTTATATACAAAACCTGACATGAAACTCATATTTTATCCTGTGATGGCGCTGGCGGCCTTGTCGCTTGCGTCCTGCGGATCGGGAAAAGAAACGCAGCAGTTCACCAAATCGGGTCTTGACCCCAAAAACTTCGAGGCTGTTTTCAACGGAGATTCGACAAGACTGGTAACGCTTACCAATGCTTCGGGCATGGAAGTGAGCATAACAAATTTCGGCGGAAGAATCGTATCGATCTCCGTGCCCGACAAAGATGGCGTTTTTCAGGATGTGGTTCTCGGCTTCGACAGCGTACAGAGCTATTTCCCGGCAAATAACAAGACGGATTTCGGCGCTGCGATCGGCCGCTATGCCAACCGTATCAATCAGG
>URNY01000209.1 GCA_900549375.1 uncultured Bacteroidales bacterium
CTTGAATCGGTGGTGATCACCGATGAGGAGATCGACTTCATGCGCCGCCGATGCCGCTATATCCCGGCTTGGTTCTATGGCTATCTCAAGGGATTCCGGTACGACAGCAGCCGGGTGAGGGTCAGTCAGGATGAGGAGGGGCACCTCGACATAGAGTTCGAAGGATGCTGGAGCAACACCATCTTTCTCGAAGTCAAGGTGCTTGCCATTATCTCCGAACTGTATTACATGATGACAGGGCAGGAATCCGTATTTGATTATGATTCGTATTATACGAAATCTTATGAGAAGGCGCGGAGGATGATTGAGGCGGGTTGCACTTTCAGCGATTTCGGAACACGCCGGCGTGCATCTTTCAGGGCCCAGGAAACTGCTGTAAGGGCCATGAAAGAGTGCCAGACGAATATGGCTGGACCGGGAAATTTCACCGGCACGAGCAATGTATACTTTGCCATGAAATACGACCTTGTGCCGGTCGGGACTATGGCGCACGAACTGATATGCGCCATTGCCGGCATGTATGGTCCTCAGATGGCAAACTATCTCGCCATGAAAACATGGTCCAACACCTATAGAGGAGCTCTGGGAACATTCCTCTACGACACATACGGCTGGAGGATATTCAGCCTGAATTTTTCGGAGGATTATGCCAATATGTTCAAGGGCCTGCGGGTTGATAGCGGCGATAATTTCAGGGAGCTTGATCTTATAACGGAAAAATACAGAAGTCTTAACATTGACCCGAGGACAAAGCAAATCGTATTCAGCAACGGACTTGATGTAGACAGCGCCATTGAAATTCAGGAATATGCAAAGGATAAATGCATTCCCTCTTTCGGCATAGGCACGCATTTCACGAACGATTTCGACGATGTGAAGCCCATGAATATAGTCATCAAGCTTATAGCCGTAAAAATCACTGAATCATGGCCTTTCTTCTGCGATACCTGCAAGCTCAGCGAGGACCCCGGCAAATACTCCGGCGATAAAGCTACTGTCGACCGTTTTCTTGAAACTCTTCATCTCAAAAGACCTGAAGTATGAAATGGCGAAACAATCAGTCGGAAATAGTATCTTTTTCAGTTTTAAGGGACATAGTCTAATTTCGTCAAGGTGCAAAGTTAAAATGTATTGCCTGCGGAACCCTACCTCTATCGCTGAGATCTATATCATCATTCCAATTTGTAGTTTTTTATGCAGAAAAGAGGTATATTTGCATTATGGAAACAAGACCCCGGACCATCCCGCTCGATTCTGTAGAAGCCTATAACCATCTTTACGGGCGGCATTCCAATATCCCCGGCATTTTTCACGTTTGTTCAAGCGTCTGACTGATATCAGTCCTTCGGATTATAGAAAAAGAATTCTATCAAAAAACAAAAACTAAACTACCTTATCATGAAAAATGTTTTGTTTGCGATAATCATATCTGTTTTTGGATTCGTCCAGAGCGTCAGTGCCGTGGCGGCGAAACCGGCGCCCGTTGAAATGGTATCATACGAGCAGGGGTGGACTGACTCTTACGGTACGATTGCCTTGAAAAACAATACATCCGGAGATCTTCACAACGTCACTTTCACGCTCGAATATCTCGATATGAACGGGCGGCAGCTGGATTATGAGACTTTTACCCGCGATATAGAAATCGCTCCGGGCAAGACAAAGAAACTGGATATCCCTGCATACGAACATGCGCGCTATTATCATTATTATAAAACCAAAGATGATTACGGGAATCCTGCTTTTAGATTGCGTTTTGAACTGAATGATTATAAGATAAGGGAGCCGAAGGTATCTGCGTCCGATGGTGGCTCCGGCCATGAAGAGACGGTCGCCGTGACAGCCGCCGGGGAGAATAATGAGTACCATGGGATTGCGGCCATTGTATTGTTGGTGATCCTTCTGATATGTTTTGGCGTATATATAGGAATGTACGTGCTGGTGGGCGTGATGGCGAAGAAAAGGCACCGTAGTGTTTTCCTCTGGGTCACTCTCAGCTTCTTCATGACTCCCTTGACCGTCTGCATAATCCTGCTCGCAATCGGCCGCAAGTCTACCGACGAATATTACTATTGATGCTGAGTCTATGCAAAATCGCCATAAACGAGGCGGTTTTACAAGTGCAGTTATAGAAAATAGGGTCTTTATAACGTTTTTTCACTCGATTCAAACCGAAATAATAGCTAACTTTGCAGTCGATTTTCGCAAATAGCCCCCTGTCCCTTAAAATTCGGGCTCGATTTTTTAGGAATGATGTCTGATTCCAAGTATTAAAAAGAAAAAAGATTACCTGACAATATGGATAGAGATAAACTTGACTTCGGAAACGGCAAAATCAACACCCTTTTCCGCGCCATGTTTTTCCCGACTCTTGTCGGCATGGTGTTCAACTCCGTGCTCAATATATGCGACGGCATGTTTGTTGGGCATGGCGTGGGCAGCAATGCTCTTGCGGCCATTAATATCGTCGCGCCGCTCTTTCTGGTATGCACCGGCATCGGTCTGATGTTCGGCATCGGCGCCTCGGTCATAGGTGGCATACGGCTGGCCGAAGGGAATGTTAAGGCAGCGCGTATCATAATGACACAGGCCTATCTGGCCGGAGTCGTTATTTTCGGCATGGTCATCCTTATGTCGCTGTTGTTCACCCGTCCGCTTCTCTATGCCCTGGGTTGCAGCGAGCCCCTCGAAGAGTATGCCACCGATTATCTGCTGTGGCTTCTCCCCGGACTGGTGTTCTTCTATCTGCAATGTGCCGGAATGATGCTCATCCGTCTCGACGGCTCGCCCAAATATGCGATGTCGGTGCAGGTCGTGGCCGCCATACTCAACATATTCCTCGACTGGTATATGGTCTATACCCTCGGGATGGGCATCAAGGGTGCGTCGATAGCGACATCGCTCAGCTGCATCGTCGGGGGACTGATGGTGCTGGGATATTTCATTTTATTACTGTCCGCTAAACCATAAAGCAGTGAGTCCAACTTTCTGATAAGTAGA
>URNY01000210.1 GCA_900549375.1 uncultured Bacteroidales bacterium
TTGACAGAGAAAAGTAAACGCCGGGACGCCAACAAGATTGGCCACTGTCATTCCCCCCACAAGAACAGCTACGGCCGATGCCCCTTTTCCTTTATCCGCCAATCGGGAGCAGACAATGGCTCCCGCACCGAAAAATGCCCCATGTGGCAATCCCGAAATAAACCTTGCGCAAAGAAGAATCCCGACATTCGGCGATAATGCCACCAATGCATTGCCAAAGGCAATCACTGCGGCAAGCGAAAGCATCAGACGCCGCAAAGGAAGACGTCGCAAGAATATCAGTGACGGAGCGCCGACGGCCACACCGGCAGAATATGCCGAAATCAGATGGCCAGCGGATACTATACTGATTTTCAAATCCCTCGCTATATCATCGAGAATCCCCATCATACCGAATTCCACAATTCCGAGTGCAAACGCGCCCATTGCAAGCGATACTAATGACTTCTTCATATTGAATTCACAAGACTCTATTTTTCCATCTGCAAAAATAACAAAAACAATTGAAAAGCCGTTCCCACGCTCGCCACGCACAAAAAATCGGGAGATATGTCACGTTTCCTGTCTTGGATTGTCTAATAATTATATCCGACAACGCGAATGGAAAAGAGAATGACAACTGATCCGCTACAATATTTTATTGAGACCATACTCCCTTGCAGCGCAAGGATGTATGCGGCGGCATTGGCTATTACGTGCTCGAAAGAGGATGCTTCCGATGCGGTTCAGACAGCTATGCTCCGCATTTGGGAACATGTACGCGTCGGAATGATCCTTGAGCATCCGGCAAATTATTGCCTGTCGGTGATAAAAAACATATGCATTACGGAAGTTGTCCGCAACAGAAAATGCATACCTATGGGCAATCTCATGGAGATAAAGTCCGATATAGATAGCCCGGCCGATAAGGCCATGGAACTGAAAGATGTGACACACGCCATGAATCATCTCTCCGAAAACGAACGCCGGGCTATCGAGTTGAACGCATTCGCCGGATGCTCAACGGAACAGATAGGCCTCGCTCTCGGCACCAACGCCACGAACGCCCGCAAGATCCTTAGTCGGGGACGCATAAGACTGCGTTCGTTTTTTGAAAAGAAAGGATAAAATATGGAAAGAGAATATAAGAGAATCAGAAAACTGCTTGAAAAGTTCTATCAGGCCATGACTTCTCCTTCGGAAGAGGAAGAGCTTTGCGATTTCTTCAGAAAACACAATGATCTGCCAGATTATCTGATGGCTGATAAAGCCACGTTCACTGCAATAGAATCTGCTATCGAAAATACCGAGATTCCCGAAAATCTCGACAGACTCATTATGGATAGAATCTGTCCTCAATCCGTTGCTACTCAGGAAAGCCACAACCGGAGTAGAAAGCATCCCCTTAGTTTGCGCAAATTCATCCCCTTGATTGCCGCGGCTGCAGTGGTGACTTTGATCTTATTGCTTGTTCCTTTAGTTTCCGAATTCAGGGAATCTTCCAATATCGATGTGCCGGCAGCGTCATTCGTGACCGCAAGTCTGCCGCAAGTTCCAAAGGAGAAAGAAGCTGCAATTCCATCTATTGCTTTTGATAAAACCGAGAAGACTCTTCACCCCTCAGAGAACAGAAACAAATCAAACGCAACACGAACCATAAAAAGGGAAACCATCCGAGCCCTGGAAAAATCGGAACTTTCTGAAGAGGATATGAAGGCAATGGAACAAGGTTTTTCCCTTCTCGCAAAAGCCGGGCGCAAGATAGCTTATACAAAAGAGCGTATAGATTACACCGACAGATCTGTCAGCACATCCCTTGAGATGATCTCCAGAATAGTCGGGGAAGAGAAATCGGAATATGTTGAAACCGACAATTAGGGCTCTATGAACAAAATATACAAAACATAAATATTCAAATATATGAACAGATTTAAACTTTCAGCAATTCTTATTGCCTTAATGCTGTCTACTCCGAGAATCTCGGCTCAGCAACGTGAATTCAATGTCTTCCCGGAAGACGATGATATCACTACAGTTTATATCTCTCCTGCTGCCATGAAGATGGGTCTGTCGATGGATTATGGCGATGACTCGGATATGCAGGGGATAATAAAATCCATCAGCAATCCTCAAGGAATGGAAATCATAAATGCCGAAACAAAAAAAGCGGCCGATAAAGTTCGTGATTTGGCCAAAGAAAAAATCAGGAAACTGAACATGGAGATTTTCCTCGACGCAGCCGACAACGGCGACAACCTCATCATATATGTAGGTAAAGTCCTCGATGGCAATAAATTGAAGAATGTTCTCATTGAAGTAAACGAGAAGGATAAATATACACTGCTGTATATGAAGGGAGACATTGATATCAACATGTTGGCTAATATTAAACCCAATGGCAAGAAATAAACTATCGATATTCTTTGGCGCGGTTCTGATAGCGATATTCATCCCGTCTTGCGGATCATCAAAAGAATTGAGCGCTCTCGAAGGGGAGAGCGGCATAGAGATGGTTCATATCCCGAGAGCCTTGGGGTTCATTGCTAAAACCGCAGGAATGTTTTCCGGCGACAATGAGGACGGCAAATCATTGAAAGGGTTCAGAAGCATGGATGTGATCACATGCAAAAAGAAAGCTAAGAAAAATAAGATTTACGACATTACAAAAAAGATAATCGAAAACGACAAGTCCGAGCTTATCTTAGAAGTTACAGAAAACAGAGAAAAGACTATTATTTACGGATATCCCGATATTAAGAAAAAGAAGATCAAAGACGTCTGGATATTCTGCGATGAACCATCGGAACTGACCGTTATCCGAGCCAAAGGTTCATTTGATATCGGTAGCATTATCGAAGACAATTTGAAAAAGGAACAGTAGATACCTGAGAAATTGTGGTTCTGTGTACCTTAAAACATACGGTCGATCTGACGTTCGTCAAGCATCGCGAATATACGGTTGCCGTTGGGCGTGAGCGACGGGTCGGGCAATGAGAAAAGTCGCCCCACAAGATT
>URNY01000211.1 GCA_900549375.1 uncultured Bacteroidales bacterium
GGGTGATTTCGGCAAACTGCTTCCGGAAAAAGCCAAACTTTCTGCACCCGTGTTCTTCTCCAAATCTCAGGAAACTGTCACACCGAAGTATAACCCTCTCGATCAGGATATCCTTCTGAAAGAGGCATTGGATGCCGCGACTACAAAACATGAGAAAGACTCGATAAAAAGCTATGCCGTAACCAAGAAATCGACCGAAAGTTTCTCCGCTTCAACGTGCAGAGCAAGAATCCGATGCCGTGGGATCCCGCCAACTTTGTGCTCTCTTTCTCCTACAACAAGCAGAAGAACATGGATCCTACAACGGAATATGAGAACACCAACGATTACCGCGGTAGCTTCCAGTATTCATATTCCCCCTATATCAAGCCCCTCAAGCCCTTCTCAAAGCTTATCAAGGGGAAAAGCCGGACCGCCAAATATTTCCGAGATTGGGAAATCAACTGGCTATTCAACAACCTCACATTCTACACCGGCATGCATCGTTATTACTACGAGCAGCAGACGCGCAGCGAGGTTGATGTCGATTTCCGTCTGCCGGTGCAGGTGAGCAAGAATTTCACGTGGGATCGCCAGCTGAGCATCACCTGGAATCTCATCAAATCTCTAAGTCTTACATTCTCAAGTAATACCACTGCAAGAATAGAGGAGACGATCGGGGCAGTGAACAAACGTCTTTTCCCTGACAAATATCAGCAATGGAAAGATACTGTGCTCACTTCCTTGCGTCACATGGGAACACCGTGGAATTATAACCAGACATTTACCGGAACTTACAGGGCTCCCTTCAACCGCATACCTGCAATAGACTATCTGTCGGGATCCGTGACATATAATTCCGTGTATCGCTGGGATAAAGGCGCTACCGTAGAGGGTCTCTATCTCGGGAATACAATCCAGAACCAGACCTCCTGGAATGCCGACGCACGTTTCAATTTCGAAACTTTATACAACAAATCGAAATATCTTCAGAAAATCAACAAACGTTTCTCATCTTCGACAAGCGCCCGAAACGCCAATTCCCGAAATTCGACAAACAAAAAGGAACGCAAATTCGAGCGAGCAATAACTCTTGCCGCCGATACGAGCACTCTCGTGAAACATAATCTGAAAACAAAGAAAATTCGTGTCACTGCAGTAATGGACGGGCGTCCGAGAAAGATCAATTTCAAAGTAGTGGACGATAACAGTATTGAGATTCTTGACCGAGGAACGGGTAATATCAAACTCACGGTGCGCGAAAATAATAAAGAGAAGAAGAATTTCGCATCCGAACTTGCAGAATATAGTCTGCGCTTCCTGATGATGCCTCGTTCGGCATCTTTCCGCTGGCGCAACAGTCATTCGATGAATCTGCCTCTGTTCTCGCCCAATGTGGGCAATGTATTGGGCCAGTCGCTTTCCCATGGCCCGATGACCCCGGGCCTTGACTTCGCTTTCGGTTTCTATGGAAAAGACTACGTGGAGAAGGCTCTCGACAGGGGCTGGCTTATCACTGATACGGACCAGATTTCTCCGGCGTTGTGGACCAACAGCAATGAATATAATTTCGAGCTGACCCTCGAGCCTATAAAGGGGTTGAAAATTCTTCTGACCTCGAATCTCACCGACAGCCGCACCGAGCAGATGCAGTTTATGTATGCAGGTATTCCGACATCGTTCTCCGGCACATATATGCGCACACATGTGGCTCTGAAGTCTGCACTGAAGAGCTCCAAAGCCGAAAACGGCTATGCATCCGATGCATTCAACACATTCCTGAGCTATATACCGCAGGTTGCAGCGCGTGTGGAAGGGGAATATTCCGGCACAAATTATCCGACAACCGGCTTCCTCGAGGGAAGCCCTTTGGCCGGGGCGCCGTTCAACCCTGAAATAGGAACGGCGAGCGCAACCAGTCCCGACGTGCTGATACCGGCTTTCCTTGCGGCTTACAGCGGGGGAGATCCCGATAAGATAACGTTGAAACATTTCCCCGGTCTCGCATCTATGCGTCCCAACTGGAGAATCACTTACGACGGTCTCATCAAGATGGGGAATATGCAGAAATGGTTCAAGTCGTTCACAATCACTCACGCATATCAATGCACATATTCAGTAGGCTCATATTCGAGTTTTATGAATTGGGTGGGTGTTGACGGAGAGAGAGGTTTCATTCTCAACGAACAGACCGGACAGCCAATACCTTCTTCACCGTATAATATCACGTCTGTAGCCATCACAGAACGTTTCGCTCCGTTGCTCGGCGTGAAACTCACCTTATTCAACGATTTAACTTTCAATGCAGAATACCGCGATTCCCGCACATTGAATCTCAACACGTCGGCCGGCCAGATAGTGGAGACAACAAGCAAACAGCTTTCTATCGGCGCGGGATATAAGATTGCCAATTTCAACTCGATATTGAAAATAGGCAGCAAACAGGGCGGCGTTTCCAACGATCTCTCCCTCAACCTCGACCTAGCCTTGGCAAACAATCAGTCGCTTATCCGGCGCATTGAGACCGCATACACGCAAGCCACCAACGGCACGCGTACATTCTCGCTCAATTTCATGGCAAGTTATATTTTGAGCAAGCGTATCACACTCTCAGCATTCTTCGACCATCAGGTGAACACACCGCTTGTATCGAGCTCCTCCTATCCCACATCCAACTCCAATTATGGGGTTGCTGTGAATGTATCTCTTGCAAGATAGGATTATGATTTAGAATTATGGAATGGATTCAAAGTATATTGTTCGAGCATACAGCCGTTCAGGCAGTGATAGTGCTTTCGGTTATAATAGCCGTCGGCCTTGCCCTCGGAAAGATTAATATCTGTGGTATATCTCTGGGCGTTACCTGGGTCTTTTTTGCCGGAATCCTTGCCGGACATCTCGGATTTTCGATAGATCCTGGCATGCTTGTATTCGCAGAAAGTTTCGGACTGGTCTTATTCATTTATGAGCTCGGT
>URNY01000212.1 GCA_900549375.1 uncultured Bacteroidales bacterium
TCGGCTCAGGCGTCACCTCCCCATAGGCCGCATTGAAGAAAGCCTGGGCGATAAGCCCGGCTTCCTTGCGGCTCACGGTTTCGGCATGTATGGCCAAAGGAAGGGTCATACATGCCGAAATTGCGATTGCAAATGATATTGTGATGTTTCTGATCTTCATAGGCTGAGCAGCGGACCTGGCGATTATTCCTCTGCGGCTATAACCTCCGATTCCTCTACCTCTTTAACATCCTTCACATTGGGAAGTTCAAGACCGAGATGTTTTTTGGCATCCACTCCCTTAAGCACTATGCCGAGAACGAGTGCGGCCACGCCTAAGCAGGCGAGCATCACGAGCGGAGCCGTATAATTATAGCTTATCGAAGCCTGCTGCTCGGTCATAGTGCCGTTGGCCAAAGCCTCCGCAATCTGAGGATTGGTACTGTCGAGCACCTTACCGATGAGCATCGGGAAGAGCCAGAGGCCGATGTTCTGAATCCAGAATATCAGGGCATATGCAGAACCGATGATCTTCGAATCCACAAGCTTCGGCACGCTCGGCCAAAGCGACGCCGGAACGAGCGAGAAGGAAGCTCCCAAAACGAGTATCGTAAGATAAGCCACGATCACACCGCCTACTGCATTGTCCTTGAATAGCGGAAGGATGAAGGCAAATGTCAGGTGGCACGCGATAAGCAGCAATGCGCCGAGCACAAGCATCGAGGCCGCCTTACCTTTATAATCCACATACTTGCCGAGAATAGGAGTGATTCCCACGGCGAGAAGCGGGAACACTGCGAAAATAGCGGCGGCGCTCTGACGCATAAAGCCCATCCAGCAATAAAGCACGAGACAGATTATCGCAATCAGAAGCATACCGATACGCAAGCCTTTGTTCTTGCCGAAATTGCTGGCGAAAGAAGCCATAGCTACTATCAGCATCACTATATACTGCCATGCGCTGACGGCATCGCTTCCCCAGAATGAATTCGGGTCGACATCCGTGAAGCTCAGGTTGCACTGAAGCATGTTAACCGCATATTTCTGGAAAGGGAAGATTGCCGAATAATAAAGCACGCACAACAGAGCCACAAGCCAGAAAGCCCAGCTCGAAAGGATCTTGCCAAGGTCGCTGATACGGAAAGGATCATCCTTCTCTTCAGCCTCGCCGCTCTGTTCGTCGAGCTTCTTGTCCATAAAGAAATAGACGATAAACATTATCAGGGCAATCATGAGGAGCACCACTCCGAAAGCCACCGAGCGTGACACGCTGATATCGCCGCCCATCTCGGCGAACACGGGAGAGAATATCATACAGGTTGCCACACCTAAGCGGGCAAGAGCCATCTCCGAACCCATGGCGAGCGCCATCTCTCTGCCCTTGAACCATTTCACGATACCGCGGCTCACCGTGATACCGGCCATCTCCACGCCGCATCCGAAAATCATGAAGCCGACGGCCGAAAACTTGGCCGATGCAGGCATTCCCTTATAGAAAGGTGAAATTCCGAGCTCGTCGAAGCCGGGGATGTAGTTGAGATGATTCGTAAACCAAACCGAAAGCTGACTCTGATCGAAAGCGTCGGTCAGCGCATACCAGTTGATGGAGGCGCCCACAAGCATCACGGCTCCCGAGAGCACGGCCGTGAACCTCACGCCCATCTTGTCGAGGATGATTCCTGCGAAAATCAGGAAGAATATGAACACGTTAAGGAACGTCTCGGAACCCTGCATCGTACCGAATGCCGTGGAATCCCAGCCCTTTTCCGATTGAAGAAGATCCTTTATAGGCGAAAGGATATCCATGAAAATGTAGGAACAGAACATTGCGAAAGCAAGCAGCCCCAGCGCCGTCCAGCGCGCCCAGCTTCTGTCTCTCAGCAACTCCGTTTTGGCACCGGCAGCGGCACCCATTTTAGCAGTTGTGGCCATAATGTCTTTATCTGTTAGTTCTTTTATTCGTCAAATTTAACGATTTTTTTCGTTTTTAGAGCTATTCGGCTCCCCATTTTGCGCTATTCGGCGTTAGCGCCACACATTGTCGCCGACAATCTTGTCGAATTCGGTTTCCTCCATAGCTCCTTTGATTCGGTATGATTCCTTGCCGTCCTCATCGAGGAATACGAATGTCGGCACGGCCTGCACCTGGTACTTGGCGGCAAGGTCCTGATTCTCGTCGATATCTATGGAAACGAAATTCACTTCATCGCCGTATTTCGATGCCATTCTCTCGAATACAGGAGCCATCATGCGGCATGGTCCGCACCAGACGGCATTGAAATCAATCGCAGTCGGTTTTCCGTTATCAGGCACCTGATTCATAATCTCGAGATTATTCCCCTCCGAACGCGATTCATTAGCGTTGTTGCTCACGCTTTCCGCCGCAGTGGTCTGTTCTGTCTTTACCTCCGATTCCTCAGCATTCATTTCGCCGGGGCTGCGATAGCTTTTCTTCTCGCCGGAACAGCCGGTCAGGATCGCGGCGCAAGCGGCCAGCATCAAAATTGTTGTTTTCATTATATTTGGTTCTTATTGTTGTCTTATAAAGAAACAGCGCGGACGGCTCCATTATTGCATGAAGTCGTCCGCGTATACTATATTTCGGCTAAAATTATCCGATTTCCTTGCCGTGCTCAAGAAGCAGCGTCATAGAAGGACGGTCGCACACCTCTGCCGGACCGAAATACTGGATCGGACCCGGATACTGGTAGAGAGTGTTGAGCGCAAGAGTCTCACGCATCGAAGCGAACTTCAGATACGGACGTCCGTTGAGGTTCACGAGCGCTTTCTGGATCACGGGCTTCATCTCGCCGTTGCGACGCTCCATGTTCATCATCATCGTGATAGGCACACCGCCTGCGATCCATTCGGCAGCAGGAGCAGTTGTGTTACGTACAGAAGACATATAACCGGTCTTACCGTTAGCAATCAACATAGAAGCTGTGTAACCCAAAGAGTAGCAATAGT
>URNY01000213.1 GCA_900549375.1 uncultured Bacteroidales bacterium
TATGCTGACCACAAGAGCACAGGGGCAGGAGCAGACAAGGAATACGAGCGACCTGCGGAACCATTTCATCCATTCGAATGCTTCTCCCTGACATGCCGACACTATCCATGGAACAAAGAATACGAGTGCCGCAAGTATGAACACGGCGGGGGTATACCAGCGGGTGATGCGTCTAAGGAGATTCTCGGTCGGTGATTTTGTGGCCTGCGCATCTTCGATCATGCGCATTATGCGGCTCATGGAGGAGTCGGAGAAGGGGCGCAGGGTACGGGCTTCGACGGCGCGGTCCACCGGGATGATGCCCGAAGGCAACTCGCTGCCCGGTTTATAGGCGCGGGGAACGGATTCGCCCGTTATGGCCGATGTGTCGAACTCCACATCGTCGGATCCGAGAAGCTCGGCATCGATCGGCACGCGCTCGCCTGGCTTAACTATCAGCACCGTGCCCGGCTTCAGACCTTGCGGGGCTATGCGGCTCACCGAGCCGTCGGCATTCTTAACATTCGCCGAGTCGGGAAGCTTGCCTAAGAGTGCCTTGATGCGTTTTTTGACATCGTCGGAGGCCGTATGCTCCATCTTCTCGCCGAATGAATAGAAGAGCGGCACCGCCACACCTTCCGGATATTCTCCGATAGCGAAGGCACCGACGGCCGCCGCAACCATAAGCGTGAATTCATTCATCACGCTGCCGCTGCGCCAGGATGCGAACATCTCTTTTACCACCGGCCAGCCCACGGGAATCACTGCCAGCAGATAAAATATGATTTCAAGTATCGACTCCCGGCAGCCAAAGGTGCGTCCCATGGCTTGGAATAAGGCTGTATGCGTGAGGATTATCCCCGCAACGAGAAGTATGGCGGAGATTATCTCGGCGAGATACGTGTGCATGAAACCGCTCTCTTCGTGAGAGTGGTTATGGTTGTGGCAATGGTGGCAATGTTCTCCCATCTTTTCAGGTTATATCCATTAAACAAATTTTAACCGTCATGTTCCGAAACTTGACGATGCGAAATTAATGGAAACTTTCTGCACATGGAGTGCAAAAAGATGGCGATGGGAATTGAACCGGAGCTTGTCAGCGCTCAGCGAGCGACATGCGGGCGAAGAGTATGGGGAGGCGCTTTTCGCACGACACGAGGGAGAACGCGGCATTGTCTGCATTATAGTCATGCCTCCGGATCTCCACGGTGTCGCCGAAGCTTCCCTCGTGGAGGAATGAAAGTTCAAGGCGTTTCACGTAGTGGCTGTCGAAATCCCCGAGACTGTATTGATTCAGCAGAAGTGTGACATATCTCACAGTGTTGACATGCCGGTAGAAATCGATATCGTTGTATTTGAAGGAATAGAGGTTCTCGGGAACGGTAGCTGTTATCGCTTTTGCCGAAGAATCCGACGGTGCGGTACCATAGGGGAGTATCTCCACATGTTTGGCCTGTGGTTCTATTGGGCAGACATCCCCGGAGATAGCCTCTCCAGGGAGTGAGAGATGGGAAAGTCCGAAATTCTCATGGGTCTTGAGATCGAGCACCATCCAGACAGAACGGGCATATCCGAGGATTTTACCCGATTCATCTTTCACCGAGAAACAGCGGGTGGAGAAATGACGGTTGAAAGCCTCCACCCATGTGGTCAGAGTATATTGCGTGTTGCATTTGGGATATGAAGTCATGTCGACGGTGAGGCGAGAGAGCACCCATCCTGCGCCGAGATGCTCCATCGAAGGATTTCCGATACCCAGCGAATTGGCATGGGCGGTGGCAATTTCAATGATATTGCTAACGAGGATGTTTACAGCCAGTTCTCCCTCGGGGTTGGACTCATTGGCAGATATGAAGAATGATTGCGAATATTCCATGTTGCGAATTCAGTTTAAAGTTAAGGAAAGAGTCTAAGGCTCGCTGTTCACGATTTCAAGAATTTCCGAAGGATTCGTCACAATATGGTCGGCATAGGTTTTACGAAGTTCCGAGACGGGTCGGAATCCCCATGACACGCCTACGGATTCCACGCAGGCCCGTCTTGCCGTCTCCATGTCCACGCCTGAATCGCCCACATAGAGCACTTCCGCTTTGGGAGTGGGATGCTCGTTGAGTATGGCGAAAACGATCGAAGGATCCGGTTTCACCGGGCGCATATCCACCTGGCCGGCCACGGCGGCAAAGGGGATGTCGGGGAAGAAGTGGGCGATGATATGCTCCACTGCCGACTGGTATTTGTTAGAGGCTACGGCCACGGCCACGCCGTTGTCGGTGAGGGTGCGGAGAAGTTCCGGAATGCCCGGGTAGGGGCGGGTGTTGTCGGTGGTTCGGCGCGTTCCACGAGTTTGCGGACGCCATTGCCCACCATATAATTATAGGTGCTGAGCGCATGCTCGGAATAACCGAGTTGCCGGAGCGCATAGTTGCATGCCTCGCCGAGATCGGCGATGGTATTGAGCAGAGTGCCGTCCAGATCACTTGCAACTAATTTGATCATAAATTTCCTCCTGAGTCAAAATAACGATACGCCGGAAACTATGGCGCAAAACTACATTGACAGTATAGCAAAAATGAGAAGGGCAGGCAATGCAGAGCTGAAAAGAGAAAAAACAAATGCTAAAATTTGAGAAAGCGGATAAGCAGAAGGTGACGGAACTTATGTCATCAGTACCATTTATATGGAAAATGATGTTCTCGGGTTTGGAAACGTGGAGGACCGTTATCGGTTGGCACTGGATCTGTTTGATGTACGTCTGATGATCGAACCGGAGATTGTAACCTGGGCGTGCAGAAAAGCAACGGATATGATGAGATGGATAGGATTGATGAATAACATTCGAGCCTGTGCCGATGAGATTGTATTGAATGATATTGTGTATTCCT
>URNY01000214.1 GCA_900549375.1 uncultured Bacteroidales bacterium
GGAACTGGTAGCCGAGCTGGAAATAGATCACCGCCGTTGCGAGCAATACGAACAGCAGATAGGTGGCAGCCCGGAGTATTCTGCGCGTCGTGACGGCCATGACCGAAAAGACGGTGATGCACACGGCAACCACGAAATACAAAATGATATTTGCTACTGAATCCATTATGTAGTTTTGTTATTGTTTGCTTGTTTCAACCGTGGCAGCCGACTCAGGGGCTGCAGTCGCTGCGGGTTTTGCGGGTGATGCCGGTGCCTCGGGCTCCGGCTCGGGCCGATAGTTGAGCTGCTTTATCAACGCCTCGCGCGTGAATGTGGCCTGCTCGAAATCGTTGCTGAATTCCAGCGCGTTCTGCGGACAAGTAGTGACGCAGAGCATGCAGAACGTGCAGCTCCCGAGATTATACATGTATTTGTCGAGCTTGCGTTTCTTTTTTCCGTCCGGCAATTCCACCATCTTCGTGGTCAGCTCGATTGTCCCGTTCGGACAATTCATCTGGCATATGCCGCAGCCGATACATTTGTGATGACCTTCGGCGTCATACTTCAGGGTGAGCTCGGCGCGGAAGCGATCGGCGATCTTGAGCGTGGTCTTCCGGTTTTCAGGATACTGCTCGGTCACTTTCGGAGTGACAAACTCGCGGCCTGTCACGCCCATGCCCGTCAGCAGACTCTTTACTCCCTGTCCTACCGACGTGAAATAGTCTTTAATACTGCCCATGTAGCTATAAGCTTTACCTGTGTTATTTTTATTTCTGAATTTCGTTATCTTATCTTTCCACCTGACCGCCCAGGATGTCGAGAAGCTCGGTGGTGATGCTTTGCTGGCGCAGCTTGTTATATTCGAGCTGCAGCTCGTCGAAGAGTTTGCGGGCGTTGTCGTTGGCACTCTGCATGGCCATGACGCGCGCGGCCTGCTCGGAAGCGCGGTTCTGCACCGTGATTTCCTGCATGGTCGACATCACAAACATCGGAAGCACCTCATTGAAGATGCTGTTGGGATCCGGCTCGAACAGATAAAGCCTGTTGTCGTCGGCATCGGCGCCGTCGGCCGAAAGCATCTTCTCCGTGACGGGGAAAAGCTGCTCCACGGCGAGCTTCTGACGGCTCATCGAGTGGAATCCCATGTAAACTGTCTCGACAAGATCAAGCTCCCCCGAGAGGAAGGAATCGCGCATCCGTTTGGTAAAGGCGGTGACCGTCTCGCCGGCCATCTTGCTGTCGACTCCCGGCACTTCGACAACGCGGAGCGTCGGGTCCTCAAGATGGCGCACGGCCTTGAGCATCTTGCGGCCTACGGGATAGACCTCGATCTCGAGTCCGTCGCCGTATTCGCGCTTCAGACGGTCGATCTCTATGAGAAGACCTTTGAAGATGTTGATGTTGTAGGCGCCGCAAAGTCCGTCGTCGGAACCATAGACCACGACACCGGCGCGGACAACGTCACGGGCCTCTATCAGTGGGGAGTTGAAATTCTCTCCCGTGGAGAGGATATGACCCATGATCGACTTTATCTGATCCTTGAAGGGTTTGAGCCGTCGAAGGCTCTGCTCCTCTTTATGGACCTTGGCCGAGGAAATCATCTTCATGGCGCCGGTGATTTTCTCACTCGATGCCACCGATCCGATGCGTATCTTTAATTCCTTTAGGGTTGCCATGTTGCTTGTAGGAAGGTGTTGTTTTTTCCGGGCCGGAATCTACCGGCCCGGAATATGAAAGTTTGTTATTTTACGGGTGAGAGCGTTGCGGCCACCTCTTTGGCACACTGCGTCAGTTTGGCCGAAACGTCGTCGGTGAGCTTGCCTGCTTTCAGTTCGTCGAGCACCTCTTTCTGATATTTCATGCGGAGAAGCTGGAGAAGCTGCTCTTCGAATTCTGCCACCTTGTCGAGAGGCACGGTTTCGAGAAGACCGTTGACACCGCAGAATATCACGGCGATTTCATCTTCCACCAGCCAGGGATGATACTGCGGCTGGATGAGAAGGCGCTGGTTCTTGCGGCCCGTGTCGATCACTTTTGCAGTAACGGGGTCGACATCGCCGCCGAATTTAGTGAACGATTCGAGCTCGCGATACTGCGCCTGAGCGATCTTAAGCGTACCGGCCACCTTCTTCATGGCCTTCACCTGAGCGTTACCGCCCACACGCGATACGGAGATACCCACGTTAATGGCCGGACGGATACCCTCGTTGAAAAGACCTGTCTCAAGGAAGATCTGACCGTCGGTGATGGAGATCACGTTGGTCGGAATGTACGCCGACACGTCGCCTGCCTGCGTCTCGATGATGGGGAGCGCGGTGAGCGAACCTCCACCCTTCACGATAGGCTTCAGGGAATCGGGAAGGTCGTTCATGTTCTTCACCACCTTCTCGTCGCCGATGATCTTGGCGGCGCGCTCGAGCAGACGCGAATGGAGATAGAAGATATCGCCGGGATATGCCTCGCGGCCGGAGGGACGCTTCAGGATAAGCGAGATCTCACGATAGGCTACGGCCTGCTTGGAAAGATCGTCGTAGACGATCAGCACGTCGCGGCCCTTATTCATAAAGTATTCGCCCATGGCGCAGCCCGCGTAGGGCGCAATGTACTGTAACGGCGCGGGATCGCTCGCCGTGGCGTTGACGATGATCGTATAATCCATCGCGCCGTGCGTTTCCAGCGTCTTTTTGAGCTGGGCGACGGAGCTCGCCTTCTGTCCGATGGCGACATAGATGCAGATGACATCCTTGCCCTTCTGGTTGACGATGGTGTCGAGGGCGATAGCGGTCTTGCCGGTCTGGCGGTCGCCGATGATGAGCTCACGCTGGCCGCGGCCGATGGGGATCATGGAGTCGATGGCCTTGATGCCGG
>URNY01000215.1 GCA_900549375.1 uncultured Bacteroidales bacterium
ATGGACCTCTCTGATGCTCTCCATCTGGTTCTGCACAGGCATAACGCTCATAAGCCTCGGCATCATCGGCGAATATGTCGGTAAAATCTATCTCGAATCCAAACACCGCCCCCGGTATTTTGTGGAAACTTTCACATTGAAAAACAATTCCTGTGATTCCTGACCATGCGCATTCTCTTTCTCGGCGATTATTCCAATCTTCATGCCTGTCTGGCCAAGGAACTCAAGAAACGCGGCCATGACGTCACCGTCGTCTCCGATGGCGGCCGATATATGGATACGCAAAAGGACATTCTCCTCGACCGCCGCCACGGCCGCATAGGAGCTTTCCGCTATCTCTACGATCTCTTCTCAATCCTTCCGTCGCTCCGCGACTACGATGCAGTGCAGCTCATCAACCCACATTTCCTCTCTCTGCGCCCCGGCAAACTGCAATATTTTTTCAAAATACTGAAACGCCAGAACCGGTCCGTATTCCTCACTCTCGCCGGAGATGATTACAATTTCGTGAGCAAATGTCTCGACGGCAAGACCTTCCGCTTTTCTGAATTCCGAGTTGGCGATACTCCCACCGAATTCGAGACGCGCACCGGCCAATCCGCGGCATGGAACGCCCGGGGCATGAAAGAATACAACGATTTCATATTTTCCAATATCGACGGAGCGATGGCGGTGCTCCCAGAATATGACATGGCCGCCCGACCTCTGCTAAGGGAACGGCTCGCATTCACCAACATACCCGTCGACCTCTCCGAAATCTCCTTCTCTCCTATGAATATTTCAGGGAAGATCCGTCTCTTCATCGGCATCCGCTCGGGGATGGAAATTCGGAAAGGGACTGCTTACCTGCTCGACCTCTGCCGCCGACTCGAACGCGAGATGCCCGACCGATGCGTAACAGAATGCGTGCGCGACCTTCCCCTGCGCGAATATCTGCGGCGCATGGCCTCGAGCCATATCGTGCTCGACCAGCTCTATTCATACTCTCCGGGCACCAACGGCTTTCAGGCCATGGCCCTCGGCCGCGTGGCCGGCACCGGAGCGCAGCCCGAATTCTACGAATATATCGGCGAACCGTTGAGCCGGCCAATCTTCACCCTCTCGCCACTCGAGGACACCGAGACCCGTTTGCGCGAACTTATCCTCAATCCTGAGAAGATGCCCGCAATGGGAGCCGAAGGGCGATGCATCGTCGAAAAGAACAACGACGTGGCAATCGTGGCCGACCGTTTTCTCAACCATTGGAATAACATCCTCAAATGAATAGGCGGAATAGTGAGATAGAGTTGCAAGTGCTTATATGCACGTTCGGCAAAGCCGGTATCCGGCGCATCGCCGAAGCTTATCATCCGCGCATTCCCGGTGTGGAGTATATCGTCAGCTGGCAGTTGGGCGATAGTGACGGAAGTATTCCTGCATCTCTGCAACGCGACGATTTCCGCATCCTTCTTTCAGACACCCGTGGACTCTCACGCAACCGCAACATCGCCATAGACGCCGCCACTGCTACGATATGTCTCATCGCCGACGACGACCTGAGCTATGATCCCGATGCATTCCGCAATATCATCGATGTCTTCAAAGCCGACCCGCAGCTCGACATAGCGGCCTTCCGATACTCGGGCGGCGACAGCAAGCATTACCCCGACCATGAATTCGATCTGCGTCGGCCGCCAAAAGGTTATTATATCACATCCTTTGAGTTGGCTTTCCGCAGAAAAAGGATCGCGGCAAGCGGCATCCGCTTCGACCTGCGCTTCGGCATAGGCGCTGAATTCCCCTCCGGCGAAGAGAATATATGGCTTCATCAGCTTCTGCAGGCAGGATTGAAAGGGAAATTCTTCCCCATAACGATTGCCCACCACGAAGCCCTCACCACGGGATCCCGGCTCGGCGCCGACCCGCAGTTCATCCGCACCAAAGGAGCCGTGATACGAATCCTCTTCCCTCGCACCTGGCCCCTCCGCCTCCTCACCCACACCCTCCGCAACTTCCGCCATCCCGCCATCCCGACCGGTCTCTACATCCGGTCATGGCTCGCCGGAGCCAAAGAAATAAAAGATCATAGAAAATGAAGAGAATTAAACAATATATTTGGCTCTTGCCTCCGGCGGCGGTAATGATTACTGTTTTATCGCTGTCGCTAAAAATGTGTTGGCAAGGGGATGCTGTGACTTTCGGATTCTTCATTCCCGCCGAAAATGAGGATTTTTCGTCAATACCCTTAACATCGGTAAGCGAGATTCCGGAATCAATGAAAAATCATTATTTCAACAGCACCGGCCGCTTTTTCAGTCATGGAATCACACAGTTCTTCTGCGCGTTTGCCGGCAAGGGATGGTTTGCCGTTTTCAACGCCATTTTCTGGGGAGCGTTCATATTTATGCTGAGCAAACTTGCCTCTGCCGATATCCGCAACCCGAGAGTATCGTTTATTGCATCCTTTTTTACTTTCCTGCTTTTCTTCCCCTTCTCTTCCGAGCAATCTTTCCCATTCGAACCTCCCCATCAGATCGACTACGTCTGGATGGGAGTCATTACTATGGCATGGGTTTATGCTTTTTTCAAAAAATACGATTCAAAAAATTTCACTCAGCTATTTTTATTAGGATTATTGAGCGTCATTGCAGGCGTATGTAACGAAGCCATGTCAATCCCTATAGGAGGGGCTATTATCGTTTTTGCAATCATAAAAAGATTCAGGCTCACTCCGGCTCAATGGATGATGTCTGTTTTATATGGGATTTCTGCGCTGTTCGAAATCCTTGCTCCGGCCAATTTCCAAAGGATGGCGT
>URNY01000216.1 GCA_900549375.1 uncultured Bacteroidales bacterium
CCGCCTTTCATATTGTCGGATTTGGCCTCTTCGGTGAAATAGTCGATGGCATCGAGCACTGCCTCTTCGTAATAGCCTGCAGTGGGCCAGCCCCAGGAGCATTGTCCGATGGTGGCGCCCATCTCGGCGGCATAGACGATGGCGGCGGCGAAATCGCCCTCCTTCGTGCCCGAACGGGAATCAAACACCTGACAGGAGAGGAGCTTCACTCCGGAACCGGCGGTGCCGTCGCCTCCGGCAACTCCGCAGACGCCGATGCCGTTATTGTTCACGGCTGCTACCGTTCCCGCCACATGCGTACCGTGGGAGTGAGGATAGATCTTGGCATCTTCCGTACAGAAATTCCAGCCGTAGATATCATCTACATAGCCGTTGCCGTCGTCGTCAACTCCGGGGGTGCCGTTAAGCTCGGCTTCGTTGATAAAGATGTTAGGGGCAAGATCTTCGTGGGTGTAATCGATACCTCCGTCGATGATGGCCACAACTACATCTTTCTTGCCTGTGGTCTCTTTCCAGGCGTTGAAAAGGTTGATGTCGGCTCCCTGAACGCTGTAGGGGATATCGCCGAAGTTCTGATAATGCCATTGCTGCCCGAGGAAGGGATCGTTGAAGGGAAGTGTGCCTGCGGCTGCGGCCTTCACGCGGCTGCGGTCGAGTTTACGGAATCCCTTGTTGCCTTCCACCAGCGACATTGGCGTGATCAATTCCGATTTTTCCACTCCGGCCGTGGAGGCATATATCTTGCGGGCCTCCTCGGGGGATACGGATTCATCGAAACTCACCACATACCAGCGGTCGAGTCCGTGTTTTGCCCTCTGCTTCGCGAATTTCGCGGAGTAAGGGAGCATCGGACGCATGCTGACCGCCTTTGTCTTTTCGGCTGCCCTGTCGAGGGGAGTGATGCCTGTCTTGGCCTTGCCATAGGTCTGAAGGGAGGGCAATTGAGCCACCTTCAGAGCCATTTCCGGCTGGAGCTTCACTCGGATCACGCCTTTGGTAGGCTGAGATCCCGCGGCTGCCGTGGCAATCCCCATGGCCGCAATGGCCAGAGTGAGGACTGCTCTTCTCAGTAGTCTGCGCATAAGCTTCTGTTTTAGGTTAGTATTGTTGTTAATTGATTGTTATTGTCTACGTTGTAGATGCGATTGAAGCTGATGTAGTTGTCCTTGATTTCGGGTATCAACCATATTTACAGCAGAGTGTAGTCTATAGGGCCCGAACCGGTCTTCATACTCCCGTGATAGCACCTAATTGACGGATGATAGCGGGAGTTACAGAAAAACTTACTCTGCAAAAATATTGAAAAAATATAGAAAATTAAAATTTAGGAAGAATTTTTAATCCAATTTCCGGCATATTTCAATTATTTTCACATTCTTCAATCCGGGAGGCGGGGCTGTTTGTTATGACTTTAGAACATTCAGAAACATATAGACTGCCTTATGAAAAGAGATATATTGAACCGCTGTTCTTCCGCACTGTGCGTGCTCGCTCTGTCGGCTCTCTTCGCCGGCTGCGACAAAGATAATGATGTCACCGTCTCCCCTATTCCTGAAACCGTCTATACGGGCGTTCAGGCCCTCAATCTCGAATATAACGATGCTCCCATGAGCGGAAAGTCGGTGACCTATAGCCAGAACGGCGACAATGCCCTCCTCGTGATGGGATCCGAGATATCCCCTGCCGACATTTCGAAGGCTTTCGAGGGTATGCCCTCTATCCCGGGACCGGGCGTGTTGCCGGGCACTCCCGAATTGCGGCTCCCGGTCTATCTCTCGCCCGACGGCGATGAGTATGAGTTCAAGGGATCCGGAGAGACTGAGTTCGTGACCTATTCCTATTCGGGCGACGTCAAGCCCGACAGACTCGATTTCGAGTTCGAGAACGTGCGGATCAAGAACCGGCGACTCGCCGGAACGGCGTGGGTACCCGCTCCGACCGAGCGCGGCACCGGCCTCTCTTATAAGTCGCTGCCGCTTCATATTGTATGGGATTGCTCGCTGCCCTTCCCCCTCGAAGGTTTCGACGGAACCCTGCAAGACGCGCTTACGTTAATTGCCACTATGCCGGTGATTCCGGCCTATGGCAACACTGCCTATATGTCGCTCGTGCAGGTAATCGGCAATGCTCTCAAAACCGTCGCTTTCCGCGCCGACGGCAACGCGGTGGTGACCTATCTGCAATCGGCCAATGGCGCGGCCCAGTTCGCTCAGGCTCCCATCTGCATGATCCAATATCTGCCGCTTACCGACAATCTGATGAAACTTTTCGTGAATCCCACCGATCTGATGGGACAGATAATCATCAACAACACCAACAAGCCCTCTGTCCCGGCAAACCCGTTCGGCACCGTGTCGCGGGCCGGAGAACAGGAGACTCCGACCATTCAGGGTATGGCAGAAATTCTTGCCAAACTCGCGCCGATGATCGCCGAGGGTTTCCCGATGCAATACACTCTTTCGGCAAATTCTCTCCAGATTTTCTTCAACACCGAAACTCTGCTTCCTCTGCTGAAAGGCATAGTGGTGCCGCTACTTCAGGATCCGATAATTCAGGCATCGATTGTGGAAAAGATAGCATCCAATCCTGCCCTCTCGGGCAATCTTCCGCTCGTTAAGACACTTGTGTCAGCCTTCCCGAAGCTCCTCGACAGCACAACGCGTATCGAACTCGGCTTCAACTTCGTGCCGTATACACTCTCCAAATAAGAGAAATAAGATATATAAAATTATAAGATTGTAAATACTCATTCAAAAGTGGGCCAGGGCGCTCATTCAAAAATGGGCCACCAC
>URNY01000217.1 GCA_900549375.1 uncultured Bacteroidales bacterium
GCCCTGACCGCCTGCGATGACGACAAGGTGATGACCGACTGGTACACCGAAGCTATCGTTCCCAGCGAGATCAATTTCGAGGTCAGCGAGGTTCTTCCCCTTGCAGTGGGAATGGATTCCACGCTTGTCTATTCCGTCGGCCCTGAAGATGCCGCAGATCTTCCCATCGTTTTCAAGTCTTCCGACGAGAGTGTGGCCACAGTTACACAGGACGGTACAATCCATGCCGTGGCTGTCGGCGAGGCCGTGATCACCGCAGTGCCCGAGCGTCTCGGCTTCGGAGCCACAGGTACGGTGACCGTCAAGGTCATCCCTGAAGTTGTGAAGGTTACCCAGGTGCTTCTGGAGAATACCACCGAGGCTTCCGAGGACGGCAAGATCTATGAGACCGATATCATCCAGCTCAAACCGACGCTTCTTCCGGCCGACCATACCTACGACCGCGTGACGTGGGTTTCAGGTGACGAATCGAAAGCCACCGTCGATGATAACGGACAGGTGACTTGTGTCGGAGCAGGCGACGTCGTGATCCGCTGCCTTACCCACGACCGCAGCAACGTCCGCGGCGAGTTCAACCTCCATATCGAGCCCTACATCGCAGTGCAGAAAGTGATCGTGAACTCCAACCTAACCGGTCTCTCACTTCCGGGTTATGCAATCCCCGTTGACGTGACCTATGAGCCGGCCAATGCCACTATCGGTTCCGTAGACTGGGAGAGCAATGACGAAAAAGTCTGCACCGTGAGCCGCGGCAAAGTGACCGCCACCGGATTCGGAAGCACCACCATCGTGGCTACATGCCGCGCTACAGGCGAGACTTCCACAATCGAAGTGAGCGTAACGCCCGGTCTCTGCTACTGGGGTCCGGAAAACGCCTGGAGCGGATGGATCACCTCGAACAACGATGCCCCGCAGGATCGCGGCGATCAGTTCTGGCGAATCAACTTCCCTGCAACCACCGGCAAATACCGCCGCGACATAAAGATCGACTGCAACGCCAACAATCTTTTCTCCTGGTGGCACAGCGACTATCCTGTCTATGCCATCAAGACAAATCTCCAGAAGGGCGGCAACAATACGTTCGACATACGTGACGCCAGCTCGAAGGACAACGGAGGCACGGACCTTTCCGACGGCAACCGTCTTATCGTATGGGAGGCTGCCGTAGGCAAATGGCAGGGCTACCACGGCTTCAACCTCTTCCAGGTTAAGCTTGCCGATATTCCCAACGGCAATGTGGATCCGGCTGCAGCATGGTATGATATCTTCTGGATCCGTTCGTTCAAGTCCAAGGAGGACGCCATCAAGTTCGCCGAGGATGAGATAAAGAACGCGAAGTGAGAGAACGAAAGTTTAAAAGTTTCTTACAACAAACCGATTTAAAGCAATGAAAGCATTCAAATATATGCTTCTCGCAGCAGGCGCCATCACAATGGCGTCCTGCTCCGAGATAAAAGACGGAGTGAACGACATGGATTCGTGGGACGTTATCGTGGAGCCTCAGGTCTATACCATCAACCATCCCGCCATGCTCCATTCGCAGGCCGACATAGATTATGTGCGCCAGAACGTGAACCGCGCTCCCTGGAGCGATGCCTGGACAAAACTCGAAACCAACCAATACTCGGATGTGAACCGTGCCGCTACGCCGACCAAGCTGATCTCGCGTACAAACAACAACGCTGAATGTCCAAACAATGCCACGACATTCGGCAGAGACTGCGCCTCCATCTACCAGCTTGCCCTCCGCTGGGCGCTCAAGGACGACGGAGCAGCCGCATCCCGCGCCGTGGCCAATATCAAGGCATGGGTAGAGAACTGCGACGGTATCCATCATAACGGCGACACCAACCAGCAGCTTATCCTCTTCCAGGTTTACCAGTTCGCCAACGGTATGGAACTCCTCCGCAACTTCAACGGCTATGGAGAGAGCGACGACTTCAAGAAAGCCTGCGACTGGCTTGTGGATAAGTTCTATCCCCAGGCTACCGACTTCCTTGTGCGCCATAACAATACCCACGACCATTACTGGCTTAACTGGGACCTCGCGTCGATGACCTGTATCCTCTCACTCGGAATTCTCACCGAGGACCAGGAGAAGATCAACGAAGCAATTATTTATTTCAAGAATGGCATTGGTTCCGGCAACTATCAGAAGGCCGCCAATTTCGTTTACGACGATCCTGATCCCACAGGTATCAAGATCGCACAAGGCAACGAGTCGGGCCGCGATCAGGGCCACGCCACGCTCTGCGTGTCGCTGATGGGCGCGTTCTGTCAGATGGCTTATAATATCGGGGAGGACCTCTTCGCGTTCGACAATCACCGCATGATGGCTTTTGCCGAGTATACAGCCAAATACAATTGCCCGCGCACCGGCGTGACAACTCCCGGAGGGGAAGGAGATTTCCTTCATCCCGCCTCATCGCTGCCCTATACCACCTATATATGGTGTCCCGACAGCAACTGCCCGACCGGCGAGCGCACCGAACTCGGAGCCGGCGGCCGCGGTACGAAACGTCCGGGATGGGAAATCTGGCGCAACTATGCACGCAAGCATGATTTCAAGACCGTCTATATCGATGAGTTCGCAGATTATCTCTTCCCCGACGAGGGAGCAGGCGTTTACGACCGCAACACCGGCGGTTTCGACCAGATCGGCTGCACATCGCTTATGTTCTACCGCGAGGAATAATACACGATAGAAATTAATGGAGAAGGGGCTGTGTCGTAATTAAGGGTTACGGCGCAGCCTCTGCTTTTTGAGCATTG
>URNY01000218.1 GCA_900549375.1 uncultured Bacteroidales bacterium
TAACTTATGAAAAAGTATTTACTATCGCTATTGTGTCTGCTGGGGGCCGGGCTGACCGCCGGCGCAGCGGGTACTTGGACTTATGATGTCACAAGTGATTATAGCACACTCACTTGGCTTAATTTAGTCAAAAGTGCAGACAAAAATGCAAATATATCTCCCACATCGCACACAGGGGATATAAACCAGATCAATTGGGCCTATTCTTATACAGGAACCGGCAATACTCCTTCGAAAGACGGTAATGCTCCTAAAGGCATCACAATGGGATCTGCAAGTAGTCCTTTCTCAACCGTCACTTTTTCTACCAACGGCTTTTCCGGAAGAATTATAAAGAAGGTTTCGGTTAAGATAGCTTCAGTGTCAAAAAAATGTTCATATAACGTTTCTTTGAATGCAGGAGATTTCTCAGAAGAAAAAGAAAAAGTTCTTTACCAAAACAATTCTGGGTCTGCCAATACAGCGGGCGAGGCAGTATTTACTCCGAATACTTCTTGCACTAATCTTGCCTTTACAATTACTCAAAAAGGGACAACTACCAACACAACAGGTGGTTTTAAGTTTTGTGCAGTATCTGTAGAATACGATGACCCGTCGGGCCCTATAAACCCCTCCTTCTCAAATGTCCCGATAAGAGGAACAGAAGAATATGAATATGATCTCACAATCGGGGAAACAAAAGGCTTGCCTTCTATTTCTCCGGCTAATCTTACATATTCTTTCTCGACTGATAATACTGGTATTATCGAAATTGATAATGCCGCAAAGACTATCAAGGCTATTGGCTTAGGTTCTGCTACAGTTAATTTCACAACACAAGCAACCGAAATGTATAATGCCGGGAGCGGATCGTTTGAGGTGACGGTGAACGGGAAAGAACCTAAGATGAGCTTCTTTCCTCAGGTAGAATACGGCAAACTCGGAACCGGCGTAGTATGGCATGGAGTAACGATTGAAGAGCCTGCTGATAATCATGGTGCAATTACATATTCTTCATCAGACCCCGAGGTTGTTACGGTGAATTCAAGCACCGGTCAGATTACTCCTGACGACATCAAGAAAGCCGGTACTGCTGTTATAACAGCAACAATGGCTGCCGAGGGTGATTATGCTGAAGGGTCTGCTTCTTATAAGATTATCGTTATAGACCCCAACGCAGCAATTCAACCGGACAATACCGTTTTCGATTTTACAGAAGTGAATCCTTATGGCATGACTACGCAAACAGGTTCCTCGTATGAGACAAAAGTTAAGTCCATTAGTGGAGAGAACAATACCGTGAAGATTACATTCGGTGGTAATTACAGGTCTTGGAAAGAAAACAATTTGTATTATCTTCGAATGCAAAAGGGTTCGACGCTGAAAGTGGAAGTTCCCGAAGGATATAAGATCACCAAGATAGGAATGACAGGAACTATCAATAGCGGGGCTTCTTGGAGTCCGACAAGCGGAACCGTAACAGATTCTTCAGATCCTGATGGAGGAACTTTCAGCTATATTTGGGTTCCTGCAAATGATACAGATGTGCAAAGAGAGGTGACCTTCAACGCCGGAAGTAGCGACGTATCTAAAATCAACAAGATCAACGTGATGTATGATGCGGCTTCTTCGGATCTTAAGTCCGCGAATCTGACATTTACTCCGAATGTGAATGGAATTATTGTGAACGAGGAATTCACAATCAATGCAGTCAACAATCCGTTCAATCGAGTCGTAACATACAGCATCGAAGGCCTTGAGGATACTGAATACCAAATTACCGAAGATGGCGATAATCTAAAGGTGAATGTTTCTGTTCCGGGTTCATATACATTAAAGGCTATAAGCGCTCCGGATAATGAATATCGCGATGGTTTCGCGATCATGCGTCTGAATGTATTCCGTCATCTTGCAGTGTATTCCGATGGAGAAACTCTCACAGAGGATGCCCTTAAGACTGATGTTGCAAGCACTTTGACATTCGATGTGCCGGCAAATGCCAATCTTTATTATCGCATTGTTTCTGATTCTCCGGCTCCTATTACCTATGCTGATGGAGATGTTGACGAGAATCAGGAGGCTGGCTTTAATCTTTATGATGAAAGTATCAATATTCCTGCCAAAACCAGCGGTAACCTCGAATTCTATATTGCCAACTATGGCTACAAGTCGCCCAAGCGTCAGATCGCGCTGAGCTTCACGACCGGTGTCGAGGAGATCGAGGGCGTCGAGGAGGCTCCGGCCCGCTATTACGACCTTAATGGCCGCGAGGTGAAGGGCGATAAACTCGATAGCGGCGTTTATATCCGCCTGCAGGGCGGCAAGGCCGAGAAGGTTCTTGTGAAATAAGCAAGCGAGGCAAATGAACAGACAAGCGGCGCACTAAAGTGCGCTCACGCTACTGCTTCCGATTCAAAACCGCTAAAGCAACAAAAAAATGTGCTCCGCATCGAAAGATGCGGAGCATATTGTTTTAGATAGAATCCGAATAGCATCGGCGGGAACTTTCCGAAGTATTTGTTCCGGCCTTATCTAATAGAAGGGATCAACGGTAATCTTTAAGGATTTCACGGAGGCGTTTGCGAGTGAAGAAGATACGGCTTTTCACCGTGCCAAGCGGCATCGAGAGCTTCTCGGAGATCTCTTCGTACTTGTAACCTGCCACATGCATCGAAAAAGGTTGACGGAAATCCGTGGGGAATTTTGAGAGAATCTGTGTGATCTCATTCATAACATAAGCACCATCGGGCGTTTC
>URNY01000219.1 GCA_900549375.1 uncultured Bacteroidales bacterium
CCGCCGCGGCCGCCGCACACGGCAACGCCGAATTCCTGCCCGCGATGGTCTGCGCGATTTTCGCCATCTTCGCGCAATGCACCTATAACGTCTACCACCGCTATATGGATGAGCTCAAGGGCTTCGGAGAGAACCGCGAGGACCTGATGCTCAAAGCCGACGACATGAACCGGTCGATCGCCTTTATCCTTCGCGAAGGCATCAAGATATTCGGCCTGCTCATGGCTATGGCGGGGATGGCCGTGCTCTCGATGGCCGGCTGGTGGACTATCCTGCTCGGTCTCCTTATTGCCGTGATCGTTCTGGGCAGCAACATCGGGAAACATCCTTTCAGCCAGACCCCCTTCTACCCCCTTACCACCTTCCTCGTGTTCGGCCCGATCGGAGTGATAGGCACGGAGCTCGTGCAGTCGCAGCGCACTTCCGACCATCTGATATGCTCATGGGAGTTAGAGCCCGCACTCATCTTGGGCGTGATAATCGGCCTGATGACCATGAACGCTCATATCCGCTACGGCGCGTTCCACCGCCGCAACAACATCCATAGCCGCCTCACCACCTTCTACGGACGCTTCGGACAGCGCACAAGCGCAATCCTCACCACCTTCTCGACCATAGCATATACCATACTCGGCATCCTCGCCCCCTTCCTGATGGATCTCGGCGACTGGTATTATTATCTGCCGGTGCCCGTAATCGCCATGGCCGTGAGCTTCCGATGCCTCTACCTCACGGAGAAGGGGAAAGGGAGCAAGGCCTGGACCGTGGCTCTGGCAAACATCATGTTCGTGGCCGTGGCATCGCTGGTGATAATGCTGATTATCGGCTATCCCTACCGCGCCCACGATCCGCAGACTTTCATCTAATTAATACTGATAATTAATCCCGACTCTCTCCACATGAGCAAGATCGACCGGCGCACTGGCAAAATGATGGTTATCGCATTCTCCGCGATAGCCGTGATCGTGTTTGTGCTCATATCCAACAACCTCATCAAGGAACTTGCCCGCCAGGAGCGCGACCGCATGGATATATGGGCCCAGGCCACCGAGCGTCTCGCCAAGGCCAACGTAGATTCCGATTTCGAATTTCTGCTCGGAATAATAGCCCAGAACAACTCCATACCGGTTCTGATCTGCGACAAGAATCTCGATATTTCCGAATTCCGCAATTTCTCGCTTCCCGAAAAGGAGGACGAGGAGAAATCGCTGTATACCGAGCTCTCGGGGAAAAACCGCGAATATCTGCGCGGACGCCTGCTGAAAGCCGCCGGCAACACGCCGCCGGAGAAACTGGCCGACATCAACCCGCATTTCATCGAGGTGGAACTCACCGGAGGCCAGAACCAGTATATCTATTTCGAAGATTCGCGCCTGCTGCGCATCCTTAGCGTCTATCCCTATATCCAGATGGCCGTGATGCTCATCTTGGCGCTGATCATCTATCTGGCGATGGTCTATACCAAGCGGGCCGAACAGAACCGCGTATGGGTGGGCCTCTCCAAGGAGACGGCCCATCAGCTCGGCACGCCCATCTCCTCGCTTATGGCCTGGAGCGAATATCTGCAGGCCACGGGCATCGACCCGGAAGTGACAGGCGAGATCGACAAGGATGTGCGCCGGCTCTCCACGATCGCCGACCGCTTCTCGAAGATCGGCTCGCAGCCGGAGATGCAGCTCGAGTATCTCAACGAGACCGTGAGCCGATCGCTCGAATATATGAAGAGCCGCGTGTCGGGACGCGTGGCGATCACCCTCCATCTCTCCGACGACGACCACGGCGTGATGCTCTCGCGCCCGCTGATTGAATGGGTGATGGAAAACCTCACCAAGAACGCTGTCGACGCCATGCAGGGCGAGGGATCGATCGACATAACCACCGGAGCGGAGAAAAACATCGTGTGGGTCGAGGTCAAAGACACCGGCAAAGGGATTGCCCGCAAGAATTTCAAGACAGTGTTCCATCCCGGCTACACCACCAAGAAACGGGGATGGGGACTGGGGCTGACTCTGGTGAAGCGCATCGTGGAGGAATACCACGGCGGCCGCATCTTCGTGAAGGAATCGGAGCTCGGCCGTGGCACCACCTTCCGCATCGAATTCCCTGACACCTTGCGAATATAGCCCTCTCAGAATTGACAGAGGGAATTTTTTTTATTAATTTTGCAGTCGGAAAAAATTGTCTTAAGATTATGGATATATCCTATAAATGGCTCAGACGCTATATCGACTGCGAGCTGAGTCCGCGTGAACTTGCCGCCACCCTCACGTCGCTCGGTCTCGAATGCGACACTGTCGAGGAAGTGGAAAGCATCCGCGGAGGCCTCCGCGGCGTGGTGATCGGCAAAGTGCTCACCTGCATCGACCATCCCGATTCCGACCACCTGCACGTCACGACCGTCGACCTCGGCGCCGGCGAACCGGTGCAGATAGTATGCGGCGCGCCCAACGTGGCGGCCGGCCAGACTGTAGTGGTGGCCACCGTCGGCACCACCCTCTACGACGGCGACAAGGAAGTCCAGATAAAGAAATCAAAAATTCGCGGCGTGGAATCTTTCGGCATGATATGCGCCGAAGATGAGCTCGGCCTCGGCACGGACCATGCCGGCATCATGGTGCTCCCCGATGACGTG
>URNY01000220.1 GCA_900549375.1 uncultured Bacteroidales bacterium
GTTTCTTGTGCGAATCGAGCAGCCGGTAAAGCAACAGGAAGACAATGCTCGCTACAAGCAGCCCGCGGAAGAACCAGAATGCTCCGGCCATGAATTCGTCGTAGCCCGACATACCGGTTACGATGAGCAGGAGTCTTGCCAGTGCCTGCCGCAGAGTGTAGGGATGGGTGACGCCGCCGGTCCAGTTGCCGAACTGCTCGTTGAGGATACCGAAATGGAACCAGAGATTGTGGAGCAGAAGGAATATGATACTCCAGCGCAGAAAGGGGAAATAGAGACCCTTGATGCGCTTTGAGATAAAACTCCACGGGTCGGCGAGGTATTTGCGGCTGAAGAAATAACCGGCGGCCATGAAGAAGAGAGGCATGTGGAACGTATAGATGAAATTGGTGAGCAGTTCCGGAGCCTCGGCATGGCCTATAACCATCAGAATGATGGCAATTCCCTTGCAGATGGATATGACGGTGTTGCGTTTAGCGGGCGTTGCGGTGCTCATTCGGGATAGTTGAGGTTTTCATGGCGCGGAGAGGCGAGTGTTTCGTCGAGGTAGCGGCGTGCGGCACGGCGAGCGCCTTCGAGGTCCATGAATGTCCAGTTGCCGCAATCGCGTGGCGATGCTCCGGGGATGTCGCCGGTGAAACCGGCGATGAATTCCATTGTCCGGCGCATCAGCGGAAGGATGTCGGCACTTTCATATTCGCCGGCAAGGAGGAGGTAATTACCTGTGCAGCAACCCATCGGGCCCCAATAGACAATTTTGTCTTTCCATTCCGGAGAATTGCGGAGGAAAGTGGCCGCAAGATGCTCCATGGCGTGAAGGGCGCGCGGTTCGAGCGCGGGTTCGCGGTTGGGGCGCGTCATGCGTATGTCGAATGTGGTGACAACATCGCCCGAAGGAGTGCGGTCGCGGCGCGAGACGAATATTCCCGGTTCGAGTCGGGTATGGTCGATTGTGAAACTTGCTATCTTTTCCATGATGTTGAAAATTAGTCTGTACAACTTCGTTGCAAAATTATCAAAAGGGATTTTAAGATGCAAATGCGACTGAGAGAAGAGGTGATGAATCATGCACGAGGATGGTGAACTATAAACTTTTTTAACATTTTGGCGTTTTTTTAACAGAATGTAAAACTACAATATCCATATTGCAGATGAAAAATATTGCATTTCTGATGTTTTTATGTGGCGCAGCGCCTTCCCTGTTCGCGGCTAACGACACGATCACGGAAGATGATACAGGATCATCAAAGATCGAATTTATCAAAACTTCGCACCATCCGGACGTAAAAGAGCTTCTGAAGAAAGACCGACCGCAGGACGTCAATGCCATACAGGTTCCGCATTTCGCCATCCGTACGGCCGACAATAAATTCGTGATGACGCTCGGCGTACAGCTCAACCCGATAATAGGTTGCGATTTAGGCAACGACCTCTATGAAATAGACGGTGCCGGCATAGGTTTCGTCACGGGTATGATACCGGTGCCGTCCGTGCGCGGACGGCGTTCCGATTTCTTTATAAATCCTTTGGGATCATGCGTGGATTTCCAGGTGGTTGGGTTCGGAGGTACCGACAATCAGGTTTCGGGATATATAAAGTTCGGAACCAACGGAGAGGATGCCCATGTTAAATTGAAAAAAGCTTATGTGAGCTGGCGTGGATTGACGGCAGGAATGAAGCATACCCTGTTCGAGGACGAGGTGGCAAGCCAACCTGCAACAATCGATCCACAAGGTCCTTGCGGGATGGTATCCGGCACGGCATACGAGATTTCGTATGTATCGAAACCGATGAAAGGATTCCGCTTCGGTCTCGGAGTGGCGATGCCGTCGTATTATTCGGCAAGCGGGCGCTATCTGGGGCATGATTTCAAATATTGGAAAGGAGAGGAAATCGACGGTCAGCCTGTGGCCGATCCGACGGCCTACAATCAGATCGTTCCGGATGTGCCGATGTTTGTGGAATGGGGAAAATCGGAATTCAACCGTATCCGTGTGTCGGGTATAGTGCGGAATTTCTCTTACCGTGACCTTCTCGAGGGGAAGCGCCGCTCATCCGTGGGGTGGGGCCTGATGCTTAGCGGCAATCTCAATCCCGTGGAGCCTCTGATCTTTTATCTCACTGCCTGCTATGGAAAAGGCATTGGCGCCTATATCCAGGATCTCGCAGGGCAACCGCTATCTTTTATCCCTGACGATGCTCGTCCGGGGCATATGACACCGTCGCCGATGATGGGGCTTATGTTGGGCGCCACATATAATTTCAATTCCAGGTGGCAGGTGAACGCTATGGTTTCGGATGCCGCGATATGGAAAGTAGAGGAATATGCACGTGCTGCTGCTACTGCTCTCGACAATATCAACAATTACCGTAGCGGGTTCTATGCCGCGGGAAATGTTTTCTACAATATATCCTCCTATCTTCAGGTTGGACTCGAATATGTCTACGGTCACCGCCGTACATGGGGGGCAGGCTCGGCTTCCGACAGCCGCTTGCAGATGCAGTTTATGTTCTCGCTTTGACCTGTTAAAATGATTACAGTGTAAAATATAAGGGAACAGAGTCCTAAATAAAGAGGAGGCTGTGTCAAAATAGGCACAGCCTCTTTTGTAACCTGCTGTAAAATATAAAA
>URNY01000221.1 GCA_900549375.1 uncultured Bacteroidales bacterium
GCATATCCCCTCTCTTCTCAGACGATTTTTGGGTGACACGTTGACGAAGTCAGGAGCTGTTTACGTTGACTGTTGGCCAGCCATGAGCGATGAGATGAGCACTTACCAGTTGCTCACCTATTGCACATTTCATTTGATTTGTTAATTTGATTTCCATATGGATTATTATTTATGGCAGTCGTTTACCTTCTCCAATTAAATTCTATGCCGAGGATTTCGCAGGCATGGTATTTCCAGATTTCCTGATCGAAGTTGGGGGTGTACTTCATCATCGCCAGACGGTCTTCCTCCTCGGATCCATCGGAATATACGGGCTGAAAATTGCGGCAACGCTCGGCCACTTTCATTGGCCAGTCATTCCAATCAAGCTGATAGAATACAGTGCCGACGCGCGTCATCTTCTTGCACATTTCCGGTGTGATGCAATGATTGTCGAGCACAAAGGCATACTTAGCCTTCCGGTCTTCCTCGTTCTCGCCGAGTGTGCCGAGGGCAAGCGGGCTGTCGACATATTCGCCATGAAGGTCAATCACATCGCCGGTATAGATTCTATCACCGTCCGAATCGCGATAAGGCGTTTCAACGCCGGCGAATATTGCGTGGTGACAATAACCCCGACCTTTGCATTCATCGCCGAAGAAACCTTCAACTACATCCTGATTATGATCTTCGGCAAACTCTTTGTTGCGCGTCCATACATAGAGATCATCGCCGAAGAAAAAGAAATCGCCGAACTTAGCATATCCGAAGCGGTCGCGGTCGATCACATAGCGTATGCGGATATCCGGTTTCGGAGCCGATAGGATTCTTGCGCCGATCACATACTTGTATTCCTCGCAAAGACGCTCCAGATCTTTTTCGGTGATAGCCTCGGGAATATCGACTTTGGGTTTCTCAGGGATGATGCCTGTGCAATAAACTTCCACCGCCTCGTCGTTAGTCAGGATCAAAAGCCAGTCTTCGGGTAGACATACGTTCGGTGTATCTTTGAGTTCTTTGAAAAGGGAAGCCATCTCCTCATCGGTGAAGCCGGCTATTCCGCAACCTATACGTGTGACGAGAAAACGATTGTTGGGATGTTTCCTGACATATTCCACGAACTCATCTACATAAGGCTTTATATCCTCGACTCCCCCATGCATTGTAGGTATGGCGTAACATTGGCCGGTCGGCCCGACGCCGACGCCCCATTCCGCGCCGAAACGGTCGTGAGCCATGCGGGCGGCTCCTCCGTGGTGCTGTCCTGCCAGATTGCTGCCGAACACAAATATCTCGCACATCGACAACTCGGTGATTCTCTCGGGTGTGATTCTTCCAGCCATATTAATCTTTGCTATAATTGTTACTCATTTTATTTGCTATATGGCGAAACTTATCCCTGAACCATTTGGGACTAAGAACAGTGACATTTCCGCCATATCTCAAAAGTTCCTGAATAAGGTCGTGGTTCGGTTGGGCAAAGATGCTGAATTTTGCACTATCAGATTCCGTTTCATATTCCCTCTGCGTGGGATGTAAAGGAAGAGAGCGGATATAATTTTGCTGATCATTGGCCGCAGATATCGTTATGGTCTGAGGAGGGCAGTTGTCTTCGACTACGATGCCTATTGTATCTCTGAAATACTTCTCCGCATCGAACGAATCGGGCAATGTGAATTTCTTGGTGGTCAGCTGAATACCGAGAATTCTGTCGAGGGCAAAAGTGCGCATCACATCGCGGTCCTGTCGCCTGCCCACAAGATACCATCTCTGTTTATAAATCTTCAGACAATATGGCTCCACTTCATGGGGCGCGGGCCGGTCCATCGTGAAACTTTGATACGACAGGTTAAGCACCGTGCCATCGCGCATCGCCTCAACAATAGTCGAAAGGTATTGCTGACCCGACGGCACGCGCTCAAACAGAATGCGGCGTTTCAAATCCTTGCATTCCGAAAGGATATTATTGAGGGCAAAAGTATTGAGCACCCATTCCTTGGCGCCATCCTGTTCCATCGCCCCTCTGTCAGCGATATGATAAGTCTTTTCGCCGTGACGGTCGCAGACTATTTCGATATCAAACAATTCCTCGATAGCTTTTTTATGCCGGTGAAAAGTGCGTTCGGGCAGTTCATCCTCCTTACGGTTGTTGAGATGGGATTGCCTCCAGCTGCGATTTATTTCATCGCGAGTGATGCCGTCGTTTCTGTATATAAGATCGACGAGCCAGATATACCGTTTGAATAATTCGCTCTGTACCATAGCCGCTTCATTTATCCAATTGCAAAGATATAATAACAAACTGACAGAACGCGGCAGTCTGCGAAAAATCTATTGAAATTTGTGTAATACATGCTCTTTTATACGATGTTATCTTCCGACGGCAACTATATTCCCATGAATATGTTATTTTTATAAGTAGCTCAAAAAAATTAATGAACAGATAAAGCGAAGATATTTTTGAGTTGATTTTGGCGCGGAGGGAAGGAGAATATAAATATATTCGACTGAACAACAAGCCAAAAGCGGCCAAAAAGTACGAGCTTTAGCGTTCAAGATTTCTTTAGTTACTTATATCGATTAATTTTTCTTA
>URNY01000222.1 GCA_900549375.1 uncultured Bacteroidales bacterium
GCGTGTCGCTCGGTATCAATCTTATGCCCGACGACGGGAAGGTTTGCTCTTTCGATTGCCTCTATTGCGAGGCCGGATTCAATTCGCAGGGGAGGGGCACTTCCGGGTTGCCGACACGCGCCGAGGTGAAGGCCGACCTCAAGGCCAAGCTGCTCGCGATGAAAGAGAATGGCGAGAAGCCGGATGTGATAACGTTCTCGGGCAACGGGGAGCCTACGCTTCATCCGGAATTCTCCGGTGTGATCGACGATACAATCGAATTGCGCGACCGTCTCTGTCCCGAAGCCAAGGTTTCGGTACTCACCAATTCCACCCGTATTTTCAATCCGGAGGTGGCCGAGGCCCTTAAAAGGGTTGACAACAATATCCTTAAACTCGATTCGGCTGTGGAGCAGACCATGCGCCTTATCGATCGGCCCGCGTCGAAGGATTTCACCGTCGACAGGGTTGTAGAGGGGCTTAAACAATTCAGTGGAACCGGAGTTATTCAGACAATGATTCTGCGCGGCGAACATGACGGCATACCTGTGGATAATACTACCGACCGCGAGATAGAGGCTCTGATAAATGCCTATAAGAGTATAGGACCGAAGGAAGTTATGCTCTATAGCCTAGACAGGTCAACGCCGGAGGAGAGGCTCGTTAAAGTGGAGCGGCCGGAACTGGAGGCTATAGCCAATAGGATCCGCGAGGCAGGAATCAATGTTTGCGAATTTTGATTGAAGGCGAACTGAAGTTCGCTCACGCAACCGCACCGAGAATAGTTTTGAATGTTGAATCTTGAATAATGTTGAATTTTGAATGAAGCGCCAAGGAGAATTTTGAATGAGATGATAATACCGGAAAAACTGAACAGGGGGGACAAGGTGGCTATAATTTCGCCTGCTTCGTCGGTGAGACAGGAATTCATCGACGGGGCGGCAGCCTTTTTCGAGGCGCAGGGGTTTGCGCCTTTCGTGGCCCCCCATGCGAATGGTCCGGCCGACGGCTCGTTCGCGGCTCCGCTGTCCGACAGGCTTTCCGATCTTCTGACCGTATGGCAGATGCCGGAGGTTAAGGCTGTGGTATGTTCTCGCGGAGGATATGGGGCGGCTCATCTTTTGCCTCTTATTCCCGGTGAGCTATTGCGCGAGAATCCGAAGTGGCTTGTGGGTTTTTCCGATATCTCGGCACTTCACGCCCTTTCGTTGAGTCAGGGTGTGGCTTCGATTCACGGTCCGATGACAAGGCATCTCAACGATGCGGCTCCGGAGGCAGCTGCTCTGATGATGATACTGCGCGGGGAGGGAATGCCCGCCTATGAATGGAATCTGCGCGACGGCGGCAATGACTGCGCCGGAGTCGAAGCAAACAGGACCGGTAGTGCCGAAGGTAGGCTTGTGGGAGGGAATGTGGCTGTCCTCAACGGTCTGGCGGCGACTCCATTCGATCTTTTTGCCCGCGCACTCTCGGAAGATACCATCCTCTTCATCGAAGATATAGCAGAGCCGGTCTATAAGATCGAGCGCGTTCTCTGCCGCCTATGGATGCAGGGGGTGTTCGCGCGCCTCAAGGGTCTGCTCGTCGGACGTTTCACCGCCTACGAACCGGACCGGAAATATCCATCGATGGAAGCGATGATCCATAATTTCCTCGCCGACCGTGGCCTCGACGGTTTCCCGATGGCCTATAACTTCCCGGCCGGCCATATCGAAGGAAATATGCCTCTTGTGGAGGGAGGCAAAGTCTGTCTGGAGGTATCGGAGGAGTCCGCCCGGCTTATGCCTCTGCCGGCATAAGCTTTTGAATTTAAACCCTTAATATTATTATACTATGAACGCAGAAAAGTATATTCTTGCCCTCGATCAGGGAACGAGCAGTTCCAGGGCTATCGTATTCGATAAAAGCGGTGCTATCCGCTCTGTTGCCCAGAAAGAATTCCCTCAGATATTCCCCAAGTCAGGATGGGTGGAGCATGATCCCCACCAGATCTGGGCATCGGAGGCTGCTGTGATCGCCGAGGCCATCTCTTCCATCGACATCAACGGCACGAACATCGAGGCAATAGGAATCACCAACCAGCGTGAAACCACCATTGTGTGGGACCGCGACACAGATGAGCCGATATATAATGCCATCGTATGGCAGGACCGACGCACTTCAGAGTATTGCGACCATATCGTGCACGACGGCATGTCGGAAAAGATACGCGAGAAAACGGGCCTTATCCCTGATGCTTATTTCAGCGCCACAAAAATCAAATGGATTCTCGACAATGTTCCCGGAGCGCGCAAGCGCGCCGAGATGGGTAAGCTCGCTTTCGGAACTGTCGATTCATGGCTCGTGTGGCGTCTGACACGCGGCTCGGTGCATATCACGGATGTAACCAACGCCTCGCGCACCATGCTTTTCAATATCCATAAACTGGAATGGGATCAGGAACTTCTCGACTATTTCGGAATTCCTCTTTCGATGATGCCGGACGTGAAATCATCAAGCGAAGTTTATGGACACACCACTACAACACTTTTTGCGCACAACGT
>URNY01000223.1 GCA_900549375.1 uncultured Bacteroidales bacterium
GCGCAGTGATAACCAACAAACAAGGAAAAGAAATGAAAAAGATATTAGCAATATTCCTGACGCTGGCTGCATTTGCCGGCATGGCGCAGGCAGAGAATATGGTGACCCGCCATGCGCTGGTGGTGAACACCAAGAACGGCGAAAAGATAGTGTATAAGTTCGCCGAAATAGCAGGCTCGAGCATCGAGGGGGAGGATCTGGCCATTGTGGCCGGCGAGGATGTAGTGACTCATCCCCTTGCCGATCTGAGCCATCTGAGCTTCCAGACTTACGAGACTTCCGGCGTCGGGGAGCTTCCGGCGAACACTGCGTTCGAGGTTGAGATCACCCGCGAGGCACTTTTGTTCCGCGGCCTTGAGGCCGGTGCGCAGGTGAAGGCGTTTTCTATCGACGGACGCCTTGCCGCTACGGGCACTGCAGACGCGCAGGGGTGTCTGACACTATCAACAACGGGCCTCGCCGACGGCGTATATGTCGTGGCGGCGGCGAACCATTCGTTCAAATTCAAAAAATAATCTGCAATGAAAAAGATATTATTAGTATCGGCCATCGCGGCTCTGACCACCGCCGGAGCCTTCGCACAGCAGGCGCCGGAAAAGGAGCTGGAAATGGTGGTGAAATATAAGAATGAGAAGGAGACGCGCATCCCGGTGGAGAAAATCGCCGATATTGCCTATTTTGACGCGCCGAAATATATGAAGGCGGGATATGCGTTGGCATGCGAATACAATCCGAAAGGCACCTATGCCGAGTATTCGCTGATTCTGAGCAACACTTCCGATGGCTCGCTGAAAAATGAAGACGACTTCATGATGATACTGAAGTTGAGCGCCGCGCTTGCGGAGGACGAGACTGACATCGTGATTCCCGCCGGGGAGTATCGGCCCGGAACAGGCGTCGGCACATGGGATGTGAGCAGCTCAGGCATTTCGATGGTATATGATAACGAGGCCATCACCTCACCCATAGTGGAAGGTGTCGCCACAGTCGACATGGTCGGCTCAAACTATCGCGTAACGGTCCAGGCTAAAGGATTCGACGGAAGCCCGGTGAACGTGGTCTATGAGGGACCGGTGGAGATCGAGGTCGGATCCGACGGCTATACGCCGTTCCCGGAGAATGTGGAGGTTGAATTCACTAAATCTGGCGGCCGCTTCTGGGGCAACTGGTTCTATCCTTTCAGCGATGACGGCAGTCTGGAATTCTACTCCGGCGAGTTTGACAACAAAGGCGTTCAGACATCCGGTTATCATCTTACGCTGCTTTTCTATATCCCGAAGGTCGATTCGCCTGAAACCTACAAGGATCTTCCGGCGGGAACATATACCATCGACAATAACAAAGACGCCAACAGCCGCTATTGGCTTCCTTATACACTTCAGAAGGGCGAGTCGATATGGCTTGAAATGTTAGGAGGCTATCAGGATATCGGCTCCATCCTGCGCTATGTAGGCAAGGATGGTAAACGCCACATGTCGCTGATCACCGGCGGCACAATGACGGTGACTAAGGACGGCGAGGACTGCAACATAGTTTTCAATCTTGTGACCAAGGAGGGGAAAACTGTTACGGCTACCTATAAGGGAGCTTCCGGGATCGGAAATTACTGCGACAACTCCGGTCAGTATCCCCGTCCGTTCTCGAACACCGGCGAGGACGTGGCTCTCGAATTCACACCCACTACCATTGGCGTGTATTACGATCTGAAGAATGATATCTGTGCCGATATAAAGCATGTCTATCTGATGATCGTAGACGAGAGTCAGGCGAAAGGAGACTATCTATCACTCGATTTCCTCACGCAGTCGGGCGAAGTTGAGGATGGTGTATATACGATCAGCGACAAGGATTTCAAGTCGCATACGATGTTCCCGGGCAACTATTCGTTCGGAGGCACCGTGCAGTTCTGCTGGTTCGGCGACCTGAGCCAGCTTGACAAAGAAGGCTATTGCGACTATATGGCTCCGCTGATGGAGGGCACGATGACAGTTTCGACGGAGGCCGGCGGGGCACGCAAACTCGTGTTCGATTTCAAGGATGACGACGGACATAAGCTGACGGGCAGCTGGACCGGTTCCCTCGTGAAGGGACAGGTACCCTCGGGCGTGGCTCCGAAGGGAATGCGCGAGATCAAGCTTGATAAATAAGGTGGCGTAAAAGCCCTTAGGGATAAAGAAGGAGGAGTTCCGCGGTGCGGGACTCCTCCTTGGTTTTATTGTGCGGGGTTTCTTTGTGGCCCTATTTGCGGGAGGTGCAGGCGATAAGTTTCTTGAGGAACCGGATCTGGTCGGCGGAATATATGCTTTTTTTCTGTTCGTCCTGACTTAATTCGGTAATTATTTCCAAAGCCTTCTGATAATTGCCGCTTTTGAACATCACTTTTACAAGCGATTCGGAAAGGACGGGCTTATGCGGGATGGCGGCCGGAATATCCTCGCTTTCGCCAATCTCGGGGAGGGCTTCAAGGTCGTCGAGGGAGTAGACCGGAGTGCCTGGGGGAGGAAGAATATCTTCG
>URNY01000224.1 GCA_900549375.1 uncultured Bacteroidales bacterium
TTCTGATGAAGTTTGGCGTTGAGCACCTGATGCGGTATCTTACGCAGCTTCAGCATCTTCGAGAGCAACTCGGAGATTTCCACCGAGGTGGTGCCGACGAGTACCGGACGGCCGGCGTTCACCATATCCTCCACCTCCTGGATCACGGCGGCGTATTTCTCCTTCTTGGTGCGGTATACGCGGTCGTTCATATCGTTGCGGATCACCGGGCGGTTGGTCGGTATCTCGATCACGTCGAGCTTATAGATATCGTAGAATTCGCCCGCCTCGGTCATGGCCGTACCGGTCATACCGGCGAGCTTGCGATACATTCTGAAATAGTTCTGCAGGGTGATGGTGGCATAGGTCTGGGTGGCGGCCTCTACCTTCACGCCCTCCTTGGCCTCGATGGCCTGGTGCAGGCCGTCGGAATAGCGGCGCCCCTCCATGATACGTCCCGTCTGCTCATCGACAATCTTGATCTTGTTGTCGTCGATCACATATTCCACATCCTTGTCGAATAGCGTATACGCTTTCAGGAGCTGGTTCACGGTATGCACGCGCTCGGCCTTTACGGCATAGTTCTGCAGAAGGGTGTCCTTGCGCTCCTGTTTCTCGTCGTCGGAGAGCTGTTCATTCTCCACAGCCGAAAGCTGGGCGGCGATGTCGGGCAGGATGAAGAACTCGGGATCCTGAGTGGTGCCGGTGAGCACCTCGATACCCTTGTCGGTAAGCTCGATGGAATGGTTCTTCTCGTCGATCACGAAATAAAGAGGCTCAACGGCTTTGGGCATCTCGCGGTTGTTGTCCTGCATATATTTGGCCTCGACCTTGAGCATCAGTTGCTTGATACCGTCCTCGCTCAGATAGCGGATAAGCGGGCCATGCTTGGGAAGAGCCTTATAGACGCGGAAGAGCGCCAGGCCGCCCTCTTCGAGATTGCCGGCCGATATCTTCTCCTTGGCTTCGAGCAGAAGGCTCTGGGCGAGCTTGCGCTGGGCGTTGACAACCTTCTCCACATTGGGCTTGAAATCGTTGAACATCTGGTCGTCGCCCTTGGGCACCGGTCCGGAGATGATGAGAGGTGTACGGGCGTCATCGATAAGCACGGAGTCCACCTCGTCGACGATGGCGTAATAATGCTCGTCGCGCTGCACGAGATCCTCGGTCTGTGTGGCCATGTTGTCGCGCAGATAGTCGAAACCGAACTCATTGTTGGTTCCGAAAGTGATGTCGCAGCGATAGGCGTCGCGGCGCTCCTTCGAGTTGGGTTCCGTCTTGTCGATGCAGTCCACCGTCAGTCCGTGGAACTGGTAGAGCGGGCCCATCCATTCGGAGTCGCGTTTTGCCAGATAGTCGTTCACCGTCACCACATGCACTCCCTCCCCGGTCAGAGCGTTGAGGAAGACAGGCAGCGTAGCCACAAGGGTTTTACCCTCACCGGTGGCCATCTCCGCGATGTTGTTCGTGACCTTCCCTTTGTTCATGAGGCCGTGAAGCACCATACCGCCGATGAGCTGCACGTCGTAGTGCATCATGTCCCATTTTATCATATTGCCGCCGGCAAGCCATTCATTTTTGTAAATGGCCTTGTCGCCGTCGATGGTTATGAAGTCTTTCCCTCTGGCTGCTAATTCGCGGTCGGAATCGGTGGCCGTCACTTCGATGGTGTCGTTCTCCTTGAAACGGCGCGCGGTCTCCTTCACCACTGCGAACACCTCGGGGAGCGCGGCGTCAAGCTCGCGGGCATAGTTGTCGAACATCTCCTCGCGCAGTTCGTCGATCTTCTTCCAGAGCGGCTCGCGCTTGTCGTAGTCGAGGGTCTCGATCTCGGCGCGTATCGCGGCCATCTTGTCTTTATATTCCTGGGCTCCCCCGCGGATGCGGTCGCGCACGGCATCGATGCGTCCGCGCAATTCATCGTTGGAGATCTCTGCTATCTCCTTGCTTACGGGGTTGATCTCTTTCTCAAGTCGTTCCCAGAGCGGACGCACGGCGCGCTCCGACTGGTCTCCGAAAATCTTATGTAATAATTTATTTATCATTGTTTTACTTTGCTTTCATATTTATACTTTCCGACACGGCGCCGGATCTTGTCTCTCTTTGCCGCCGGGCTTCGACTATTGTTGAAGGAGCATCGGCTTCGATTCCGCGCCGTTGGGTGATCGGATGCGAAGAAGCGAGCATACCGTCGGGGCGATAGCCGTGGCGTCGACAGGCAGCGACACCTTGCGGGGCGCCACACCGGGACCCATGATGAACGCCGGGGCGAGCACCGGACTCTCCCTCACCGGCTTCGACACCGGAGGATAGGCGATGTCGTCGGTCACCGTCCAGCCGGGATTGAATGTAATGAAGATATCGCCGCCGGTCTTGGGATCGACCTCAAGGCGCAACCTCTCCTCTTCCGGTGTTGAGGGAGAGAGAATGTCGTAAAGCGTATATGCGTCGGCCACGCCGCTCATGCGCGTCAGAAACGACCGTGCATCGGCCACAACCGCGCTCACGTCGA
>URNY01000225.1 GCA_900549375.1 uncultured Bacteroidales bacterium
CTTCTACTTATCAGAAAGTTGGACTCACTGCTTTATGGTTTAGCGGACAGTAATAGTTCCAGATCTCGCCGATGGCATGGCCCACGAACCAACCGCGGCCTTCGTCAGCATTGGGCTGGTCGATCTCCTTCTTGCCGATAAAGTTGCCGTCGGCGTCAAGCACATCCTCCATCTGGTAGTCGATATGGCGGATTTTGTTGCGGTTGTAGGAGAAGGTGAAGCTCGTGTTCCATTCCAGAACGTTGTTGGCTATGTTGAGCGAGTTGATGGAGAGTTCCACGCCGGTGTTGTCCACGCGGCCGATGTTGGTGGCGACTTTCGTGAATCCGGAGAATCCGGGAAGCACCATCTCCATGATCATGTCGTTGGTCTTCTTATAATACCAGTCGGCGGTGATGTTCAGTCGGTTGTTGAAGAAACCGAGGTCAAGTCCGACGTTGAAGGCTTCTGTCTTCTCCCAGCGGAGGTCCGAGTTGGCCATGCGGTCCATCGTGAGATATTTCAGGTCGGAGATCACTTCGCCGTCCGGGCCCAGGTAGTTCATGGTCTTACCCTGGCCGGAGCCGAGGTTTGCAAGGGCGATATAGGGGTTGCCAAGGTCGCGGTTACCATTCTTACCCCAGGAGAGACGCAGCTTGCCTGTGCTCCATACATCGGAGATCGACTGCATGAATTTCTCGTTGCCGAAGTTCCATGCGAGAGCCAGCGAGGGGAATGTGGCGTGCGGATAGTTCTGGCCGAATGCCGAATAACCGTCGCGACGCACGGAAGCCGTGATCATATAGCGGTCGTCGAAACCGTAGAACACACGGGCAAGAAGAGCATCGGCGCTCTCATGCGTGTCGTTTGTCTTGAAGTTCGAAAGCTCTTTGGTGGCGTTCTGGGTGTTGTGGAATCCGAGGGCGTCCGTCGGGTCGAAGCCGCGGGCCTCGATGCGGTCGCTCCAGTATTTGCGGTCCTCAGCCTCCTGAGCCAGTGTCACCATCACATGGTGAATGTCGGCGAAGGTGTAATCCCAGTTGATGGTGTTGTTGAGCGACCAATCGAAGCGCTTGCCCCATTCGCGGTTGACACCGCGGTCTTTCTTGGCGGATTCGGGAAGGTCGGCGCTCATGAAGTAGCGGTCCCAGAAATACTGGTAGCGCGGCGAGATGTTGAACTGATAGGTGATTCCGTAAGGAAGCGTGATCTTTGCGAAGAATTTGGAGTTGAGCACCATGTAGCCCTTCTCGAGTTTCTCGTAGTTCTGATAGAAGAACTGGTTCTGGAAAGGCTGGAAACGGTTGGTTCCGCCCATCGGGAACTGAAGCAGCTTGCCCGTCTCCTTATCCCACATCGAAGCGTAGGGGGAGAATTTCATGATGTTCGGCTTCTGGAGGTCGTCGCTGTAGGTAAGGGCCTTGTCGCCGTCGGAACGGTGCTGGAAATTGACGTTGCCGCCGATCTGCAGCCATTTGGTGATGTCGGCGCTCAGACGCATCGAGGCGCGGAGGGTGTTATAGTCATTGCCTTTCACAACACCTTCGTTTCTCATATAGCCTACGCTCATGTAATAGTTCATCTTCTCCGTGCCGCCCGAGAGGCTCAGGTTGTAATCCTGATTCAGACCGGTGCGGAATGCATAGTTGTACCAGTCGAAAGTCTGGTCGTCGAGGAAGTTCTGGAACAGCAGCGCCTCCTCGTCGAGGCCGATACGGCGGCCGAAGACGCTGCGGGGCGACTCATCGGTGGCGTTGGCCGAATAGCCCATCCACTGATCGAGCGTGATGCCGTATTTGGCGAGATTGGCCTCCGAAGGATAGTCATAATAACCGGGGTTGGTCTGACCCGACTGATAGGCCACATAGTTTCCGTCGGCGTCTACGCCGTAGGTGTCGCGCTTATACCAGTCGGAACGATAGCCGAGATAACCTGCGGCATCATAATAATTGCGGTATGCGCTCTTGGTGTTGATGCCCCAGTTGGCGCTCAGCGTCACTGTAGGCGCGCCGGTGTTGCTTCCGCGCTTGGTCGTTACGATGATGACGCCGTTGGCGGCCTTCGCACCATAGATAGCGGCCGACGAGGAGTCTTTCAGCACGTCGATCTGCTTGATATCATCGGGATTGATCTCCGAAAGCTCGCCGTAGAACTGCATGCCGTCGAGGATGATCAGCGGCGAGGAGTTCGTGCCGAGTGAGTTTTTGCCTCGGAGCTCGAGCGTGCCGCCTCCCTTTGCCGAGGGATCGTAGCCTACCTGCAGACCGGCTGCCCCGCGCAGAAGATCCTGCACTGTCTGCGGGTTCGAGTCGGCGATCTTGTTGGGGTCGATCTGGGTGATGGCGCCAGTGAGGTCTTTCTTCTTCATCGTGCCGTAACCGATAACCACTACATCCTCAAGCATCTCGGCGTTCTCGGAAAGCTCGACGCGGAG
>URNY01000226.1 GCA_900549375.1 uncultured Bacteroidales bacterium
GAAAGATCAACAACAGCGATTTTGCCATTACCGGCACGCAACACATCGCTTATAAATCCATAAGTATGAATAATATGTTCCAGAAAACTCTTCTCTGCTTCCTCTTCTATCTTCTTCAGAAACTCACTTCTCTTCAACAAAGTCTCATATTCCTGTTTTGAAATCGAAACCATATTCGATTTGGCATCGTCTTGTTTCTTATCCGAAGGTTCGCTTTTTGATTCAGAAACTAATCTGTCTTGAAGAGCGTATCCCAGCAAGAACCAAATCTTTTCCTCAATACGCTGAAGGCAGATACGTCTGCCGATTCTCTCATCGTAATTCTCCGGATCGACACAGGTTGTAGTCTCATGCAGAGTAAATCCGTTTTTCATTCTGACCGAAACATGAGTTACCGGCTTGCCCAACACTTCTTCAGTACGGCAAACCACTTCTTTCATGTTTGCCATCACTTCGTCTTTTGTAACTGTATTCATATTCAAAACTTCTGGTTTTAGTTATGTTGATGAAGAACCGGGACTCGAACCCGGACAAACAAGACCAAAACTTGTTGTGCTGCCATTACACCATAAGACAATCCTAAATCTTCAGGAGCTCGCGCCATCTTCTATGGGACCCTGATAAGCACACACCTCGAAGACTCTGCAAATTTAATACATTTTTTCTTTTCGCGCAAATTTCATTTATGAATGCCCACTACTCCGGAATTTTAAGAAAGGAGTTTAAAGACCTAAGTAAGTCACGCGTCGCTATTATCACAAGCCGGCTTCGTGAAAGCGGTTGCGGTCGCGCGTATATTTCTTCTCCAATGTCTTGCGGAATGCATCGGTCAGACTGATTCCCGTCTGATTGGCGAGACATACCACCACCCAGAGAACATCGGCAAGCTCCTCCTCCATCGCCGAACGCGGATCCGTCAGGTCGCCCGGCTTGGGAACCTGCTCGCCGTAGACACGCGCCACTACCCGCGCCAGCTCGCCGGTCTCCTCTGTGAGCAGTGCCATGTTCGTAAGCTCCGAAAAATAGCGTCCACCGATGCGATGGATCCATTCGTCGGTGAGATTCTGCGCCTCACGGAGCGTCATATCCGGCGCAGTGCCGTCGAAAGCAGAACTCATATCAGCGAAAGGGCTCTCAATTCATCGATAATCTCATTGCCGCTCAGCGAACGACGGCGCGAAAGCGTCCGCGCGAAATCCTCGATTGCCGGGTGCAAACGCGGATTGCGGAAAATCCGCCCCATGTACGACCGCGTCTTGTCGTAGATCGTCTCAATCTCGTCATCCTCGAGCGAGCACACATCACGCCCCTCTTCCGCTATCTCCTCATGAATCTTCTTCATCACATCGGAGGGCACATCCCGGCGCAGGCGCACCAGCGAACGAGCCATCACATTGGAGATCACCATCGCCGACGTTACATAATAATTATGTAGAAGATTGTCCCATGTCGCCTTGGGCGAGATCGACGGTGAGCCCGAGAAATAATACTGGTTGGAGAACGTGACCATAGGCCCGGCATTGTCGAGCGACACTTCGGCCACCCTGTCCATCGCATCGAGCGCCGCCAGCGATATGGCCATGCCGGCAAGACCGTAAGCCTTGTCGTCTTCATTGAGGTATGAGAGGGTGAATATTTCGTCTGACATTATATTACAACTCTTTCTCTTTTTAACAAAATTCACTGGTTATAGTTTCAAAAAGTTACCCCGAATCCGCCGGCTATACGGACACCCTGCTGCGGGAGTCCCGGCAGTATGGCGTCATGACGGTTCAGCAGATTGTCGGCCTGCAGCCAGAGCGTGAAATTATCGGTTACGCCATACGATGCCCCGAAGTTCAGATAGCAGAGATCGGGCAAACGGTAGCCTGCAAGAACCCGACTGTCGGCCATCACGTTGTCGGCATAGCGCCCCTGCGTATAGGCGGTCCGCACACCACGATATTCATACTCAAGCTTCAGCCGCAACTCGCGCCATGGATTTGTCTCTGCCGAAACGAGAGCCGTGAGGCGCGGTCGGTCGTAGCCGTTGAAATATCCCTTGCTTCCGTTTTGCGGCTGATACGTTCCGCGGGCTTTCAGCGACAGCACACGTCCCATGTCGTAGCCAAGATGCGCCCCGAGGCTGAATCCATGCATATTCACTCCCGAAACCGCCGCGTATGAATAGCTCACAGGGTTGCCGTCGATCTCTTCGGGAAGTCCCGGAAACACCTCGTCAGCATAATTCATGCGGGCCATATACCACCCCCCGAGATACTCGCCGCGCGTCACGCGGAAAGCAAAATCCAATCCGGCCGAAAAACCGGAGAAGGGTCCGAAAATGGCGCCCAAGCTACCGTCGAGCGGCGA
>URNY01000227.1 GCA_900549375.1 uncultured Bacteroidales bacterium
TGGTCGCTTCCGGCCACCTCCTGCAATATCACGGCCATCTTCTCCTGATCGATCACATTGCTCGTGGCGTTCATATATGCCTTGGAATCGGCGAAGAACACGGAAGCATATACAGCCTTCACCGCATCCGAGAGGAGGCGCAGACGAAGCTCCGTGTTTTCGGTAAAGGGTACCATATATGTGGAATAAATTCCCGCGAAAGGCTGATAATGGGAGTCCTCGAGCAAAGAGCTGCTTCTCACGGCCAAGGGGCGTCGCACCACATCGAAAAAGGCCATGAAATCCTCCATCACCTCACGTGGCAGCTCGGCGCGCAGGAAAGCGGCGAGTATCTCCTCGTCGGGAGCGTCGGAGAGGGCCACGCCGTAAAGTCCGTTGCTGTCCATGAACTCATCGAAGATATCCGTGCAGATCACCACCGTATGGGGGATCGTGATCTGCACTCCTTCGAAATCGTCACACTCCGGATGGCGCTTTATTATCTGGTCGATAAATGCAAGGCCGCGCCCCTTCCCGCCGAGCGATCCCTCGCCGATACGGGCGAAATTGCTCCAGCGGTCGTAGTTGTCGCGGTTGAAGACGGCCACGACGCCGCGGTTCTTCATACGCCGGTACTTCACGATAGTCTCGAAAACGAGCTTGCGCACTCTCGGCGCCTCGTCGAGCGATTTGAAACGTATCCCCTTCAGCAGGTCGGCTATCGGGAAGAGGGCGCGCGAATAGAGCCAGCGCGATATGTTGTTGGTGGAGCAGATGAAATAGAGGATATCGTCGGGAATCTGCTCCACTTTTTTCTGCAGCTCCTTGAGATTGCGGATGCGGAAAAGTTCCGAGCCGTTCTTAGGGTCGCGCACCACGAAATCTCCGAAACCGAATTTTTTTGTAACGGCCTCCCGGAGGTCGAGCGGCAGCGTCTTGGAATTCTTGTCGAGGAAGACATAGCCGGCCATCTCGGCTTTCGCGCGATTGGCGCTCTCCTGACTCTCCATCACCACCGGCATGTAAGGATCGCGCTTCTTGACGAGTGCGGCGAATTTCAGGCCCGCATCGGGGTCTTTTTTCCCCTCTACGGGAAACCGCGCGTCGGTGATCACTCCGAGGATGTTGTCGCCATATTTATCCACAAGCGAAGAGGCTTCCTCGAAATCCCGCGCAAGGAGCACCTTCGGGCGCCCGCGCATGCGGAGCATCTGCTCGTGCTCGTTGAGCGCCTCGGTGGCGAAGCGCATCGACTGCTTCAGCAGGAACTTGAAAAGATGGGGAAGTATCGAGGAATAGAACCGGATGGAGTCCTCCACGAGGATTATAGCCTGCACGCCGACGCCGCTGATATCGTTGTCGGCGTTCATACGGTCCTCAATAAGCTTGATGATTGCAAGAATAAGGTCGACGTTGCCCAGCCATGAGAAGACATAATCCACGCCGCGCAGGTCTTCGTTGGCGATGCGCCGGCGCACCTCCTTCGAGAAAGGTGTGAGCACCACGAGAGGTATTTCGGGATAGAGACGGTCGATATTTACGGCCTCGCGGAAGGTCTCGCTGATATCCACGCCCGGCATGGCGATGATCAGGTCGTAGTTCTTCTCGGCAAGGGCATCGTAGGCCTCGGCATAGTTGGCGACTTTCGTGAAACGCGGTGGCGACGAAAGGTTGAGCGCCACATACTCCATGTAGATCTGTTCGTCGACGCGGCCATCCTCCTCAAGCATGAACGCATCGTAGGGGGTGGCGATCAGAAGGACATTGAAAATGCGCTTCTGCATCAGGTCCTGAAACGCCGTGTCCTTCAGATAGAGCCGGCTCAGGTCCATGTTTTCGAAATTTTTCATGACAGCGTGGTCAGGAATCACAAGACTGGGTAGCCAGGAACTTGTCGATTGCTTCCGGAGTAGAAGGCATATTTGCACCTTCTGCTACGACCTGAACGCCGTTCTTCAGCAGGATGTCAGCAGACTCGCCGTCGATCTCGTTCTGGGTTGCGCACGGCAGAGCAACATCGCACTTGATGGTCCAGATGCCCTTGCAGCCTTCGGTATAGGTAGCGCCGTCTACACGGTTTACATATTCCTTGATGCGTCCACGTTCTACTTCCTTGATCTGCTTTACAACATCCAGCTTGATGCCGTTCGGATCGTAGATGTAGCCGTTGGAGTCAGACAGTGCAACAACCTTTGCGCCCATTTCCTGTGCCTTTTCCGTTGCATAGATTGCAACGTTGCCGGAACCGGAAATAACAACAGTCTTGCCCTTGATGGTGTCCTTCTTCATGCAGCTCATCATCTCTTCAGTGAAGTACA
>URNY01000228.1 GCA_900549375.1 uncultured Bacteroidales bacterium
CCGAGATGCGAGTTATAGTCGGTGCCGTAAAAAAGGTCATTGCGACAAGCGCGTTTCGAAGCCACGCCGAAAAATCCTCCCATATAATTATCCTTTTATCATTATATCTTCACTGTGTATATATCTTCACTGCGTATCCACCGCCTCAGCATTTCCTCCGGATCGGCGGCTCCTCCGGCGGTTCACCCCGCAAAGTTAATAATTATTTCTCTAACTAACCCCATTTCGCATCGACCTAATTCGTCCGCTCATGGGCTTCATCCCAGATTAATGTCGCAAGATATTTTTCACTGCGACATTGCAAATCACCTACTCCATCTTCTATCAATTCCGATGTTTCAGATTGATAATACATATCGGTTGCTTCTTGAAGCGATATACCATATAGATCGCATAAACTCTTGATAATATTTGCACTTTTGCTGGACTGAAAAGCCAATTTGCCTTCTTCTGTCATAATTTTATACTTTCTATATGTTTAAGACATTCATCGAGCATCTTTTGAGATCTAATGCAATATTGAATATTGGGTCTTTCAAATTTCAACATTCCTAAGGTTTCGTTTTCCGTCAGTTCACCGGTAAAATAACGATCAAGTGTTTGTATCACTTTGTCGTTGGCGATTCCCCCGATTACAAGATCATAATCCGTATCGTCATTTCCTGCCCTACATTTAGCAACAAAATTGAGCCAATCCTCGTCATAGCTGTCAAATCTTAGAATTTTCCATTCCATCGGTTCAAATTCAAATTCGTAAGAATTGACCCAGGCATTTTTCTGACGGCGGATAAATCTTTGTGCATATCTGGTTGCCTGCTCATGAATTGAAGTCAGATAGAAGCCTTTCCCAAAATCAAGATAGTTGCGGGAATGGAGAGTATCGGGACTTTCCACAGACACATCGGATGCATGATAAAGTCTCATCTCGGCAATACTCCTTTCTCTTTCATATAATCTGTGAGATCTTCCACAAGATAGCGGGAACTGAAAGTATGGAGCACATCATAAGATGGTATGATGTAATCATATAGAATGCCAGACTGTTTAAGTCTTCGGTAAACTTCGCGTTGACTTAATTTCAATACTTGCGCAAGTTTACAGATACAATATGTTACAAATTCAAGTGTCTTCGTATCCATACGCATATCGAGATTAACGAGTGGGTTATGCGGCTGAAAATTAATGATTTTTTCTGATTCTGCAATAAACTGATGCAAGTTATTTGTTGCGGCGGGGGGCGACGCGGTCCGGATTGCGGGCGAGGAACTCGGCCCAGGAGGAGGGCCCTTTGGGGAGGCGGGGCTTGCCGGTTTCGTAGAAGTGGGTAAGGGCCGCGGCGAGGGCATCGGTGGCGTCAAGAAGGTGTGGCATCTTCTCCCGCGGGATGTCGAGCAGACGCCGCAACATCTCGGCCACGCGTTCCTTTGTGGCGGAGCCGTTGCCCGTTACGGCCTGCTTGATGGAGAGCGGCGCATACTCGGCGATGGGTATGTCGCGGCTGAGTGCGGCGGCCATGGCCACTCCCTGGGCGCGTCCGAGCTTGAGCATCGACTGCACGTTCTTGCCGTAGAAGGGGGCCTCGATGGCAAGCTCATCGGGCAGATATTGCTCAACAAGACCCGACACCCGCTCGAAAATACGCGCCAGACGCCGATAATGGCTTTCGAATTTGTTGAGCTGTATCACACCCATCACCACAACCTCGGGCTTTTTGCCGTTCACGCCGAGCACTCCATAGCCCATCACATTCGTGCCGGGATCAATACCCATGATGACCCGCTCATATTTCCTTACGGCTTCCTCCATAGCTCTCTTCTCTATCTCCGGGGCTCGATGGTTTCGGACACGGAACAGAAGACTATCCCGTTGCTGTCGAAATCATTATTGAATTCCGACACAAGGGGATTAAACGACTCGGCGACCCACCGCTCAATCTCCTCCATAGTGGAGAATTCCACCTGAAAGGCAAGGCTCACCGCCTCCTTCTCTTCCGGCTCTTCATCGGACAGTCTGCGCAACACCGAAAGCCGGGACACTGCACCGGCAGCCGCTTTGGCCACTCGCGTGGAGAGCCAGTCGATAAGTTCATCCTCCCTGTCGGGAGCCACTATGAATGTAGCGTTATGAATATACATATACTCTTCCCTGATAAGATTGTTGCGAAGAAAAATGTAAAAACGGCGCGCTTATTGCTAAACACACCGCCAAAACAAAATTATGAAAAACATGATTCTGGAGCCTCTTGTCGGATTCGAACCAACGACCCCGAGATTACAAATCACGTGCTCTG
>URNY01000229.1 GCA_900549375.1 uncultured Bacteroidales bacterium
GAAGCGGTGATGAACGACGACATACGCTTTGTGCCCGCTAAATTCAAAAACACCTATCGTCATTGGATGACCAACATCAAAGACTGGTGCATCTCGCGTCAGCTATGGTGGGGACACCGCATTCCTGCCTGGTTCCTTCCCGGCGGCGGATATGTGGTGGCTGAAAACGAGGAGGCCGCATTGCTCAAGGCTATAGAAAAAACGGGCGATGGATCGCTCACCCTTAAAGATCTTACGCAAGATCCCGACTGCCTCGACACATGGTTCTCCTCATGGCTTTGGCCGATATCGCTCTTCGACGGTATCATGCATCCTGACAACGCCGAATTCAAATACTATTATCCGACCTCCGACCTTGTCACTGCTCCCGACATTATCTTCTTCTGGGTGGCGCGCATGATTGTGGCCGGTTATGAATTCGCCGGCGACAAGCCGTTCAACAACGTTTATTTCACCGGTATCGTGCGCGACAAATTAGGCCGGAAGATGTCGAAATCTCTCGGTAATTCTCCCGACCCTCTCGAACTTATCGACAAGTTTGGAGCCGACGGCGTGAGAATGGGTCTGATGCTCGCCGCTCCCGCCGGACATGACATAATGTACGATGATTCGCTCTGCGAGCAGGGACGCAATTTCTGCAACAAGATCTGGAATGCCTTCCGTCTGGTGAAAGGCTGGGAGGTGGATTCAGCCGCAACTCAGCCCGACAGTTCGAAAATTGCCGTGGAATGGTTTGACGCTGTGCTCAACAATACCCTTGCCGAGACAGCCGACCTGATGGGTAAATTCCGTATCTCAGAGGCACTGATGGCCGTCTATAAGCTTTTCTGGGACGAATATTCGGCATGGTATCTCGAAATGATCAAGCCTGCCTACGGCAAACCTATCGACAGCGCGACATACGATGCTACGCTCCGTTTCCTCGATACTCTTCTTCGTCTGCTTCATCCTTTCATGCCCTTCATCACCGAAGAGCTCTGGCAGCATCTCGACGAGCGCAAGTCTGGCGAGAGCATAATGTATGCGCAGCTTCCCGAGGCCAAAGAATACGACGACTTGATTATAGCGAAATTCGAGGATGTTAAGCAGATAATCGCCGGTATACGCACCATCCGCAAGCAGAAGCAGATTCCTCAGAAGGAGGAACTTCAGCTTAATGTGAAGGGCGTCCATAATTCCGGTTTCGATCCCGTGCTCATAAAGATGGGCAACCTATCGATGATCGACATGGTGGATGAGAAAGAGCCGACCGCTTCTGCTTTTATCGTCGGCGCCACGGAATACAGCGTGCCTCTGGCAAGCAAGATCAATGTGGAGGAGGAGCTTGCAAAACTCAACAAAGACCTCGAATACTACACTAAGTTCCTTGCAGGCGTCGAGACGAAGCTTTCCAACGAGCGCTTCGTGGCCAACGCCCCCGAGGCGGTAGTGGCCCTCGAGCGCAAGAAGATGGCCGACGCAAACGAAAAGCTCGCCACCATCAAAGCCTCCATCGCAGCCCTCAAATAGAACGCTTCCAGATAAGAAAGAAACGCAATAAAAAAATCGGGACAGGGCGGAAATCCGTCTTGTCCCGATTTTTATTGGTTTATTCTCGGAGGGGATGTGTCGCATCAGAGGAGGCCGCGGGTGTCGCGGTTGATGCTTTTGATTTTGATTGAAAGCACGATGCGGTATACACCGAAGGTGATGAACGACAGGCCGAGCCATAACCATACGGCTACTCCTCCGGCTACAGGGCTGCTGAGGAATATCACCGAGAAGGCGAGCGTAGCTATAAGTATCACGACCATCCATATGATTCCTGCGGGAGAGAAGCTCGACATGAAAGTAGCCTCGCATAGAGAATTGATGGCAACCACCATTATCCATATACCCATCACGAAGATAAACATATCCGTCACTGCCACAGCAGGCATCGAGAACATCCAGATTCCCGCTATCAGTTCGAGTATGCCGAGAGCCATGCTCCATCCCCAATTGGAAGCTACTCCGGAGGTGAAAACAGAATATGACAGGTTCATGATGCCGGCCACAACCATACAGATGGCGAAAGTATAGGCTAATACCGGCAACGACTCTACGGGACAGCAGAGTGTCCATATGCCCAGACCGACGCATACAAGGCCGGTGATGAGTGGAATCCACCAGAGACGGGTGATTCCTCCTTTGAATTCAACAGTGTTTTTCATAATATAATATAGTTTATAAATCCCTTATGGATATCGCATTTCATATAATATAACGCCCGAAGGGCCGCGAAAATTAATTCGCGGCCCTTC
>URNY01000230.1 GCA_900549375.1 uncultured Bacteroidales bacterium
CACCGCCGAACTCGCTCCCACCCACGAAGTGCCGGACGACCGAATGGGAGTCAACCACGATGAAAAAGACAACGAGGAAGTCAAGCGCAATGAACAGCACCAATCTCAGCGAGTAGAGGCTCCGGCTCAATCTCCCGGCTCAAAGGAGTCGATGGTAGCAGAGCCTCAACATCGTTATCAATCTTCGCCAGAGGCTATTCGTCCGGCATTTCGTCCAACTGGACTTTAATCTAAAGACAGGCAACCCCGACATCACTGCCGGGGTTGCCTGTCTTCTTCTATGTATGATTAAGTCTTTTCATTTATATGATTGATTTATCTTTTATAACTGCCACAATTATAAAGCAACCTATTATATATCATCAAAATTGGATGCTTGCTGGATATATTTTTTTGTCTGGTACCGTGGTTATTCATTCTGAGTTCCTTGACAACTCCACATTAAACACTATTCATGCTCATAAGCATAGAATGTGTCAAAAACACAGCCACTATTCAGATTTGCAGAATTATACAAATCCATATAGTGTTTCGTTTCAGTTTCATTGTGCCATTTTGTACTTTTATCGTATTGGATTAAGAACTCAAGAACGGATATTGACAACTTCAAATCCAGAAATTCTTTGGTAATTCTCTCATATGCATCTGTTTTAGAATTAGCCTTGACAAAGACATATACAAATCCACCTTTTACGGGATTCTCCTTATACTTGTATTCTATACTTGCCCAAAATACCTTCATATACTTTACTGAATTAGGTTTTATATTGCTTATCGGTCAGTTTCATAGCTCAAATAATATATAATTGCGAATAAATAGATGTAGAGTGCAACTACTAAAATCCACATACTGATTTTCCATCTCAGTCTTGTTTTATTGGGTAAACTCCCGAATCGGATATAATATCGTTTACTCCGTTTTCCAAAGTCTATGAACCAGACGAAAATAAAATAAACCGCAAGTATAATCCACACCAACGTGAAATTATGCCAGAGGAATATTATTGAAAAGCATAATGCCATCACAATTCCACCATCCAAAAGCCTGACATCATAAATGCCGGGAAGGGTCTCTTTTTTGTTATTTCTACCCAGAGCCATCAATGCATATGCGCGTATCCGGACAATGTTGTTGAAAATGGATTCAAATACATTTCCGATCCGAATGGTGGTTTGTTCACGGTTGCACCAACGGCGGATATATGTGTAGCTATCGCTGAACATTCCGCTCTGAAAAATACATCTATGTTTATTCTTGCGGGCTTCTTTGATAATTGCCAAAGCATCTTCCTCTTTGCCATTATGGAGGAGAGCCATAAGATATAGCAGTCGGTCGGGATCGTGATCCATCTTAGATTCATCGGGATAAAAGATGTCGGCATCCGGATTCTCGGACAGAAATCCTGATATTTCCGTGTTGGCATCCTGAAATATCTTATTGAATGTATTTGTAAGCTCCTCTTTATCAGTGAATTTTGCAATCTCGTATGAAGCCAGAACTTGCCCTGAAAGAGAGTATGCGCCTGTTCCGCGTAAGCTCAGAGGTTCTTTCTTGTTTTCCGTCGCGTCCCATATATCCCACCATAAATCATCGGCATACAAGGGTTTGACGATTAGTCGAGCCTCTACGTCAAGAAAAAACAGACAGAAAAAGTAGCCGCCCTCAACCTTGAAGTTGATATATGAGCTTTGACGGAAACCGTATTTTCGGCTCACGCTACGCCTCGTGTCAGCTATTATTTTTCTATGCTCCTTGTCGGTCATTGCCTTGCTATTCAAAACCTGTGGTTAATGCTTTAACTGTGTAATTCCAACTCCAGATGTATAGTGCCCACATCAGTCCGATACCAATGAGAAGGCATATAAGCAAAGCGATTCCGACATCTTTATGCCTGTTTCCGAACGCATAAATCACATTTACCGACTGCACGATTAGCAACAGTACATTCGTCGCCAACAGACATCTGTTGACATTTGCCGTTCCTCCTACAAACAGCACAGCAAATGATGCCGCGAATATAATCGCAAATAATATGACAATCACCCATTTTGCTTTGTATATCAGTTTCATCGCTTGCCTCCTTACTTTCGATTCCTTACTGAGTGCTTCGGAGCTGGTCTGACAGCGTCATTCGGCATCATATTTTCAAGCATATATCTGAATATGCAATTGTTGTTCTGTTCTAATAAATTATCT
>URNY01000231.1 GCA_900549375.1 uncultured Bacteroidales bacterium
ATTATAATCCAATAATCACCCATATAGGCAGCACAGCCATACACCATATTCAGGCAAAGCCGATAATTGACATTCTTGTAGAGATAAATCCCGGTGCCGACAAGCAGCAAATCAAAGAAAAAATGGAAGCAGCGGGATATATCTGTATGTCTGTTTGCGATATCCGCATGAGTTTCAACAAAGGCTATACTCCCGCTGGCTATGCCGACAAGGTTTTCCATATCCATTTTCACAGAATCGGAGACAATGACGAAATCCTATTCCGTGATTATCTGATAGCTCATCCGGAAGTAGCTAAAGGATATGAAAAATTAAAACTATCACTGCTTCCAAAGTACAGAAACGACCGCAACGGATATACCGAAGCTAAAACAGCGTTTGTAAGGAGTGTCGTTGATATTGCCAAGAAACACCGATGAAGATTTATAAGCCGAGAGAGGAGTTGCGCCCGTTTGTACGCTATTACTGGGTGCTGGAAAGCAATGAGCCTTTCCGCATCCTTACGCTCCCTATCGGTTGTCCTCAGATTATATTTCATAGGAAAACTCCTCTGTATATTCCCGAACTTGATAAAAGCCAGAGTAAATTCACTATTAGCGGTCAGGTGAATTTCCCGGCTCATATCCAGTCAGACAGTAGATTGGATATGATTGTGGCAGTGTTCTATCCTCCCACTATCGGTATGTTTATAGATACACCGTCATCTTCATTCTACAATATGGAAATATCCGGATATGATATTGAAAACCGCCAACTCAATGAAATTGCGCAAGCTATCTTCGACAGCGAGGACCACAATGAATGTATCGCTATTCTGGAGAAATATCTGTTGTCAAAGATAAAACCGTGCTTGAATATATCTCGAATTGGTGAATCCATCAAGGCTATGTTCAACGTACCTTCAATGACTGTCGGCTCACTTGCTGACATTGCCTGTCTGAGTAAAAGGCAGTATGAACGGATATTTAGTGAAACTGTGGGTATGAATCCGAAGGAGTATTCTCAGATTGTGAGGTTCCAAAAAGCATTGTGGCTGATGCAGAATGGCGAACTGAACTATGCCTGAATAGCTTCCGCCTGCGGCTTTTCAGACCAGTCGCATTTTATCAGAAATTTCAAGTCAATGAGCGGATATACTCCCCGGACACTCAATCAATACTGCAATCCTTATTCAGATTTGCTTACTAACCCGGTTTAATGTCGTTTTTTTTCTATCACAGAAGAAAAAACCAGAGTAACTTTGCACAAAAAATGATGCAAGAAGTAAATCCGGCTGACACCACGCGGGCATATGCCTTTGAGATGTGGATGAAGGCTCCGATGCCTATGGTAACACTTATCAAGACCCTCGATGTTACCAGGCTACGCCATATAAGCAAAAAGCGGAGGCTGAAATTCAATATGATGATGTGTTGGTGTATCGGTAAAGCCGCCTCACAAATCAGGGAGTTCTATATGTTGCCTGTCGGAGAGAAACTAATCAAGTATGATTCTTTGGCGGTCAATACGATTGTCGCCAACTCCGCCGGAGAGGTAAGCTCATGCGATGTGCCGTTCAGCATTAATCTTCATGAATTTAATGAGGCTTACCTACGGCTGACAACACAGGTTGCCGAAACTAACGAGAATCATGACATTGTGGATAGAATGGTTATAGGCACATCCGCTTTGGCAAAATATGAGATTGATGGAGCCATAGGAATGTATAGTGGGATATTCAATAATCCCTTTATGATATGGGGCTGCTACCGCCAGTCATGGTTCAAAACTCCACTAACAGTCTCCTTTCAGTTCCACCACACCCAGATGGACGGAGCCCACGCAGCCCGATTCCTTAACCTGTTGCAAAAAGAAATTGAAGAATTATAGAATTACGCCACCGAGGGTGGCTTATGTTTCTCTCGGTGGCGTTATCGGTTAGTGTAGTTTTGCCCTGTGCGGCGTTGCAGGGCTTTGCAGTGAGTATTGATTGCTTCGCAACCGCATACCGGCTTCGCCGACTAATGCTTCAATCTCATTCGCGAATGTTGTTTCTGCTCTTCGCGATAACGGCTGCGGGCTTCGTCAAATGTCAGTCCGGGATGTCGGCTCAGACACAATTTGAAATTATTACTGTCCGCTAAACCATAAAGCAGTGAGTCCAACTTTCTGATAAGTAG
>URNY01000232.1 GCA_900549375.1 uncultured Bacteroidales bacterium
TTATATTTTACAGCAGGTTACAAAAGAGGCTGTGCCTATTTTGACACAGCCTCTTCTATTCTCTCTCGAGCTCTTTGGCTCTCTGGCGCCATTAGGCCCATTAGGCCCATTAGTCCCATTTCCCATTAGCCCCATTAGCCTCATTCGGCTTTCTTGCGGCCGCGCTTCGCGGGCGCTTTAGCGGTCGCGGGCTCGGTCTTGGCGGCTGTTTCGGCTTTCTTGGCGCGCGGCTTGCGGGCGGCTTTCGCAGGCGCCGCGGCTGCCTCGGGAGTCTCGGGGAGCTTCTCCTCGGCGTTCATCACGTCGGTGCGCAGCGAGGTAACCTCTTTCTTGAGCGAGGAGATCTCGGCGGCCTGGTTGCGGATGGTGAGCAGCAGAGAGTTGAGCTCTTCGTTGTCGATCGATTCGGGATACTGCTCCTCGACGCGTACGAGGAAGTCGGCGAGGACGTTCATGTAGTTGGTGAAGGCCGCAAAGGGGGAGTCGTAGGGGCTGAAGGCGGCATGCGACGCTCCGTCGGCCATATTCTTCGTGCTCATATAATAGAAGTGGTCGCTGCTCTGCAGATATTCCCAGTCCTGTTTGAGGCGGCGGTCGTCGCAGAGGCTTACGCGCTCGGCCACGGCATAGAGCTTGGAGAGAGCCTCGCGCTGAAGCTCGTTACCTTTCCATGCCGATACGTCGCGGGATTCGTCGATGTCGGAGATCGGATAAGGAACCGAAATCTCATCCACGGGTTTGAGTTTGGCGACGGCGTCGGAGGGAGTGGTGAACTGCACGCCCATCTCTTTGCCGAATACCGGAAGAGCTTTCATGAATTCGAAGATACCGGTGCCGGCGGGAAGGAAGCTGCCGAATGTGTCCATGCTCATGAAGAGGTTCACGACCTGCTCCTCTTCGGGAAGCGAGGCGATCCAGCTGATATATTTGTCGGCCGTGAGGGGATATTCGTCCCATTCGGGATTGTTGAAGTTCATGGAGATATCCTCGGCGAGCTTGTCGTTGGTGAGAAGAAGCTTGAGCTTCGGAGCGGTGCAGGCGCGATATACGTAGTTGGGCGATTTCCAGCCGAGCACGTGCTTGGCGCCAACCGTTAGGCAGGTCTTGAAGCCCATCGAGGCGATGAGCATGGCGATGTCGTCGTCGTAGATAAGCTCGGTGTTGGCAAATACCGACGGCTTGCGGCCGAAGAGGCGGTAGATGAGGTCGTCGTGAGCCTTCACCTCCCGCATGAATTCCTCGGGGTCTTCGAGCGATGCCAGAGAGTGGGAATATGTGCCGGAAAGGAACTCTACGCATCCCGTGTCAGCGAGCTGGCGGAGCTTGTCGATGCATTCGGGAACATACATCTGCAGCTGCTCGATGGCTGTGCCGGAGATGCTGAGGGCACATTTGAAATCGCCGTTGCCGCGGTTGATCATCTCCAGAAGAGTGTCGGCCATAGGCATGTAGGAGTTGCGGGCGATGCGCGTGATGATCTCGTCGTCGGCAAAGTCGTCGTAATAGTAATGGTCGTTACCGATATCGAAGAAGCGGTAGCGTTTCAGCCTGTAGGGCTGGTGTATCTTGAAATAGAAGCAAACTGACTTCATTGTATTCTATTTTTTTATTGGTTGTTGGTTTTTGTTTTATCTTTTTCTCCCGTTCCGGAATCAGTGCCGGTTGGCTATCACCTGCTTGTAGATGTCGATTACCTTGCGGCCCGCTTTCTCCCAGGTGATGCCGTGGATCTCCTCGATTCCTTTCTCGCGCAGGGTGTTGTGGAGCGCGGGATAGGAAATAAGGGCATGCATGGCGTCGGCCATGGCGTCGATGTCCCAGTAGTCGGTCTTGATGACGTTGTCGAGGATCTCGGCGCATCCGCTCTGCTTGGAGATGATGGAGGGCACTCCCATCTCCATGGCTTCGAGGGGCGAGATGCCGAAGGGTTCGGAAACGGAGGGCATCACGTAGACATCGGAGTCGCGGAACATCTGGTAGACCTCTTTGCCGCGCAGGAAACCTGTGAAGTGGAAACGGTCGGCGATGTTGCGTTTGGCGGCCAGACGGAT